>NZ_PNDT01000209.1:0-1079 GCF_005886375.1 Pseudoalteromonas sp. S1727 | reverse complement strand
ATGGCGTGAATGCCGATGGCTCGAAAGCTAAGTACTTAGTTGGCTATCAGGGAGAAATGCAAACCGGTTCTCGTCTCAAAAAAGCAACACCGCTTTATGGCACTTCTTATTTGCTAGATCCTTTGCTCCACGATGATGATAAAATGCTTATAGTGACTTATCCGTGGACATCAAGTAGTGAACCACACACGGTTGTCTATAAGGTTGATGTTTTTACAGGCAAGCGTCGTAAAGTGACGCGTTCACCGTCACGAATGGCCAACTTTTTGACTGATCATGAAGGGAATGTCAGAGTCGCAGTCGCCAGTGATGATTACATTAAACCAACAATCCATACCCGCGAAAAGTCAGGTGGCAATTGGCAACCACTTAACTTAGGTGATTTGAGTTACAGTGATGTGACATTACATGCTTTTGATAGTAGTGGTGACGCTGTTTATGTCACAGCTTCAGTAAGTGGTGAAGCACAAGGCTTATATAAATTGAATCTAAAAACTAAAGTAATTGATTTAATTCATAAGGAAGAGGAAGTATCACCAAAGCAAATATGGGTTGATGAAGCATCAAAAGAGTTATTTGCGATTGAAACCGAACTAGGTTATCCGACTTATGCTTTTGTCGATGGACAATCTGATAAAAGCATGCGTTTAAAAGCTTTAATCTCCGCTTTACCAGGCGAGCAAGTGCAGCTCGTTAGTAGCACTGAAGATGGCGATACGAATGTTATCTATGCTTCGAATGATCGAAACCCTGGGCAATATTATTTATTTGACGCCAAAAATAATAACTTACGATTTTTGTTTGCATCTCGTAGTTGGCTTGATGCAGAGCAAATGGCCCAGACCAAGCCAGTGAGTTTTACTAGTCGAGATGGTTTAACCATTTATGGTTATTTAACAGTGCCGAATAACACTTCAGAGCAAAACTTACCTTTAGTAGTTATGCCACACGGTGGTCCACACGGCCCTCGCGATTGGTGGGGATTTGACCCCGATGCACAGTTGCTTGCAAATCGCGGTATGGCTGTACTAAAAGTTAATTTTAGGGGCTCTGGTGGTTTTGGCCGTAACTTTGAGCAT
>NZ_PNDT01000208.1:0-279 GCF_005886375.1 Pseudoalteromonas sp. S1727 | reverse complement strand
ATAGGATTTAAATCGACATACGCCATACAACTTAGCACTGCGGCTTGATCTAATAGCGCTTGTGACTTATAGCGCCCTTCCCACAAATTTATAGGTAATAAATTTGAATGCCGTTAGGCAGCCCGAAGGGTGAGTGCCAAGGATGGCAGCGAATAATACTTTCCGGTGCAGTTATCTTCTTTATTGGCCTCGCGGGCTATATTTTCATTGAGGTTTTGCATATACCAGCTGATGTCATAGAACCTTTCTCGCCATTTTGAGATAATTTCCTTGATGATA
>NZ_PNDT01000207.1:0-340 GCF_005886375.1 Pseudoalteromonas sp. S1727 | reverse complement strand
TGTGATTTTATCGGTTGATAAATTACCGGCCGAGGATATTGTGCACGCAAAAAACAAAACGGTCATTAGCTTTTTAGACCCGTTCAATAGCCATGCGTATGTTGATTTACTGTGCGAGCACCAGGTAACCAGCTTTAGCATGGAAATGATACCGCGTAGTACGCGTTGCCAAAAAATGGATGCGTTGAGCTCTCAAGCTAGTTTGGCGGGGTATGTGATGGTGACGAAAGCGATTGCGGAATTACCGAGCATTTTACCGATGATGATGACCGCAGCGGGTACTATTAAGCCAGCGAAAGTGTTTATTATCGGCGCAGGAGTGGCGGGGTTACAAGCTATT
>NZ_PNDT01000206.1:0-412 GCF_005886375.1 Pseudoalteromonas sp. S1727 | reverse complement strand
CAGCGATGACGAGTATGCCAGTGCAGGGGCTACGGTTCTGAATGACCGCGCTGAGATTTTAGCGCAAGCGGATGTGATTTTATCGGTTGATAAGTTACCGGCCGAGGATATTGTGCACGCAAAAAACAAAACGGTCATTAGCTTTTTAGACCCGTTTAATAGCCATGCGTATGTTGATTTACTGTGCGAGCACCAGGTAACCAGCTTTAGCATGGAAATGATACCGCGCAGTACGCGTTGCCAAAAAATGGATGCGTTGAGCTCTCAAGCTAGTTTGGCGGGGTATGTGATGGTGACGAAAGCGATTGCGGAATTACCGAGCATTTTACCGATGATGATGACCGCAGCGGGCACAATTAAGCCAGCGAAAGTGTTTATTATCGGCGCAGGTGTGGCGGGGTTACAAGCTATT
>NZ_PNDT01000205.1:0-924 GCF_005886375.1 Pseudoalteromonas sp. S1727 | reverse complement strand
TTCCTGTGATTATTGGGGTGGCATCATTCGTAAGCCCTTGGCTGGTCACCGTAATATTTGGAGCGACTGTATCTATAGTGATACTGCCAGTACGAGTAACTGTGTTACCCGCTTGATCTGCTATCGTTGCAGTGACAGTATAAGTACCATCGATTAGTGTCCCAGCTGACACTTGCCACAAACCAGTTGCTGCAACCGTTGCTGTTAATGTTTGCCCGTCTATGGTTACAGTGACCTCGCCACCGGTTAAGTTGCTCGTGCCACTAATTAGTGGTGTATCATCACTGGTGATCGCTGTTGCATTAAGCACTAAGCTTGGTGCGGTGGTATCAATAACACCATTGGCCGTTTGCTCTGTTAGGTTACCAACTCCATCGCGAACACTCGCTTTAACGGTGTACTGTCCATCACCTAAGCTTTGCGGTACATTAACTGACCAACTACCATTTGCTTGCACGGTCGCAGTAAAGGTTTGTGTCGCCACTCCTTGCCCGGTGACCAATAGTGTTACTTGTGCGCCTTCACCTAAATCAGTGGTACCGCTAATAGTTGGTGTGCTATCCATTGTTAATGTGGGGATAGATAACGTAAGTTCTGGCGCTGTATTATCAAAATCTAAAGTACTAATGGTGGTTGTATTTCCCGCAGCATCAGTTGCAGATGCTTCAACATGAGCAAGTGTCAGTAGTGATACAGATAAATTTAATACTCTCCAATCACCATTTGCGTCAACTGTTGCGGTATAAGGTAGGCCTATTACACCTCCAATTAAATGATTTGTTATGGTCACCACACTCCCTTGCGGTAGATCTGAAGTACCTGACAATGAAACCAAGTTACCAAGTAAAAATGAGGGGACAATCGCAAGTTCAGGCGGCGTAATATCTATTTCTCCCCCAGTCTTACTATCTTCTCCCTGATTAC
>NZ_PNDT01000204.1:0-389 GCF_005886375.1 Pseudoalteromonas sp. S1727 | reverse complement strand
CAAGTTTGATGGCGCATCTGCCACTTTTGGTTTTTCAACCATAGTTTTAATTTTCGCGCTTTCACCTGCACTAATCACCGCGCCATCAATATCCGCAATACCATATTTGCTAACATCTTGTTCAAGCACTGGCTCAAGCATAATTTGGCTTGCTTTAACGTCATTAAAACGTTTGATCATTGCAGCCAAGTTTTCAGTTTTTTGGTCTGCGGTATAAGCGTCTAATATTACGTCTGGCAGTAAAACTACAAAATCATCATCACCAATAATTGGCTTGGCACACAAAATAGCATGTCCTAGGCCTTTTGCTTCACCTTGGCGAACACTCATAATAGTTACATCAACAGGGCAAATTGAACGCACTTCATCAAGTAGCGTACGTTTTACAC
>NZ_PNDT01000203.1:0-1419 GCF_005886375.1 Pseudoalteromonas sp. S1727 | reverse complement strand
AACCATTTATATTGCAGTATATTGATCCAAGAAATAAGGTTTGTTGTTTTAACTAAATTGAGACGATTGACTTTTAATGCACACTTAAAATATTAATTAAGGAAACGTTATGGACTTTATGTTCTCAGCGGATATCAGAAGTTATAAAACCATGCGTAATGATGAATTACGTGATGCATTCGTTACCGCGCCATTATTTGAAAGCGGTAAGATCAACCTAACGTACACTGATGTCGACCGCGCTGTGATTGGGGGGATTACTCCGGCCGCGGAACCGATTTTGTTACCGACCCACAAAGAGCTGGCTGCGGACTATTTTTGTCAACGCCGTGAAGTGGGCATTATTAATATCGGTGGCGAAGGGGTGATTACCGTTGATGGCACAGACTACCCAATGAACAACCGTGACAGTCTATACATCGCGAAAGAAAGCCAAGACGTGGTGTTTGCATCGAAGGATGCAGCGAACCCAGCAAAGTTCTATTTAGCGTCGTATCCTGCACATCGTGTTACGAAGACTGTGCACGTACCAAAAAGCAAAGCGATGTGCATTGAGCTTGGCTCTCAAGAGACCTCGAATGAGCGCACGATATTCCAATCAATTCGTCCAGGTATTGTAGATAGCTGTCAATTAGTAATGGGTATTACCGAGCTTAAAAAAGGCAGTGTATGGAATACAAAACCACCGCACACACACTTTAGACGCACCGAAGTGTATATGTACTTTGACTTACCAAAAGATGAAAAAATCTTTCATTTAATGGGTGAGCCAACGGAAGTGCGCACATTACCGATAGAAAGTGAAGTGGCAATCGCGTCACCGAGTTGGTCAATCCACAGTGGTGTGGGTACATCTAACTACACGTTCATTTGGGCGATGGGTGGAGAAAACCAAGAATTTGATGACATGGACCACATCGAGGTGAGTGCATTACGTTAATCAGATGATGCATTGTAACTAAGCGTTCGCCTGCCACCCGCTGGCGACCGCCAGCATTGATACCCCAAACACGCCAGACTTGGTAAGCACTCACACAGTGAGTGTGTTTGGGCGACCCAATTTGCCCACTCAGTGGGTATAAAAAACAGTATCCGGCATTCATTGCTGGAGACATTGTTGCACCCTAAATTTAGGAATGAGGAAAATTTATGGCCAAAATAGCCTGTTTAAAAGAGGCTGCCGCGACTGAGCGGCGGTGCGCGTTATTACCCGCGAATGTTAAAGCGTATGCGCTGCTAGGAGCAGACGTGATTGTTGAATCAGGATTGGGTGAAGGGATTTTCATCAGCGATGACGAGTATGCCAGTGCAGGGGCTACGGTTCTGAATGACCGCGCTGAGATTTTAGCGCAAGCGGATGTGATTTTATCGGTTGATAAATTACCGGCCGAGGATATTGTGCACGCAAAAAACAAAACG
>NZ_PNDT01000202.1:0-561 GCF_005886375.1 Pseudoalteromonas sp. S1727 | reverse complement strand
TACAGGCATTTTTTCGTTTTAAATAATAATCGGGTTAAGTTATTAACTCGTTGTAGTGCTAGATAAGTGTTGTGATAATTGCTCGATTAATTGGTTAACTAACTCTGTTATCTGTACATCTGTCGGTTGCTGATCTTTTGCTAACAAGACTTTATCTAAATTCATCGCAGCCTTAGCGACATTCGTTAATGAAAAGATCTGCGCAGCACCTAAAATACGATGACTATCTTGCTGTAATTCAATAAAATTCTTTTCTTTAACGTGCTGAGCCAAGGCTTTAATTTCGTCATCAAAGCTGGCGATAAAACTGCTTACCAAATCACTAATATCTGGATTAGCTAACGGTAACATTATTGGCTCACTTAAATGTGATGCCAGTGTACGATAGAAGGTTTCTTTCTCGATTGGTTTACTTAAGTAGCCGGTAAATCCCATTGCTAAGTAATTATCGATCTCATGGCTCATTGCATTGGCAGTTAACGCAAAAATTGGTTTATTAAAGCCACATTTTTTTAAGAGTTCAAACGCGCTTAAACCATCCATTACCGGCATTTGTATATC
>NZ_PNDT01000201.1:0-406 GCF_005886375.1 Pseudoalteromonas sp. S1727 | reverse complement strand
TGTGGATTGCCGGGTTAAACGAGCTGCGTAAACCTTGGCTTCACCTTCATACGCAATTCAATGCCGCGTTACCGTGGGCTGATATTGATATGAACTACATGAATACGCACCAAAGTGCCCACGGTGATCGTGAGTTTGGTTTTATCGGCACTGTGATGCGCAAAGAGCGCAAAGTGGTTGCAGGTCACTGGCAACGCGCTGACGTACAGAAGCAAATTGATGATTGGTGCCGCGCAGCAAAAGGGTGGGCTGAAAGCCAGACACTTAAAGTGGCACGTTTTGGCGATAACATGCGCCAAGTTGCAGTTACTGAAGGTAACAAAGTATCAGCACAAATCACGTTTGGTTATGAAGTACATGCCTTTGGCGTAGCGGAGCTCGTTAAAGTTGTTGATACCGTCACTGA
>NZ_PNDT01000200.1:0-539 GCF_005886375.1 Pseudoalteromonas sp. S1727 | reverse complement strand
TTCGCTATTTAGACCCGCAACAATTGCAGCGCTATTATCTGCAACAGTGTTTAACACTTTTGGGCCATATAAATGTTGTGACCCAGTTACAAACCATACTTCTTTCATTGACGACGGCATATATAAATTCCTCTTGTACTTGTTAGCCACGGTTACTTTGGCCGTAGTAGGCATCTTTACCGTGTTTTCTTAAATAATGTTTATCCATCACAGACTTCTTAAGTGCACCGGCATTGTGATCTAGGGTGCGAGTTAAGTAAGCCATGCGAGCAATTTCTTCTAGTAGTGCAGCATGATACACAGACTGCGCAGCATCTTTGCCCCACGTAAACGGTGCATGTCCTGCCACAATCACCATAGGGGCCGCTTTCGGATCACGGTCTTTGTACGCATCGGTAATTTGAATACCGGTCTCAAGCTCATAATCACCATTTACTTGCGCATCAGTAAGCTCACGAGTGCAGGTAATGTCACCGTGCACATAATCAGCGTGCGTAGTCCCAAAACATGGAATACTTTGCTTTGCTTGTGCCCATGCA
>NZ_PNDT01000020.1:0-82777 GCF_005886375.1 Pseudoalteromonas sp. S1727 | reverse complement strand
ATAATCAACTCATAAAAAAAATGCCGCAACTTCGAGTCATTTTTTGTTTATCCTGCTTGCTATACTAATACCAATCGACTTAAATATTTAACCATTCTAGCGGGCTAAATAAAGCGCTAACTGCGTTATAAATTTTTCATGTACGACTGCATGGATGCAGGAGGTAGAGCAATGCAGGAGCAATTGCCGAGAACAACTACATGTCAAAATTTATGCCTTGTTATCACTGTATTTATCTGTCGCTATAAATGGTCAGTAACTTAACACGATTGGTATAACTCTTTTATGAATAAGTAACTTTTCAAGGTTAATGATATTACAAAATAAAAAACTATCGTGCTAAGCTAACAGCTGATAATGGCTATTAAAGGAGTATAACAATGAAGCAAGTGCTGATATTACTGTACATCATATTTTTTACATCAAGTGTATTCGCAACCCCCCAAAAAACACCCGCTTATGATGCGGTGCTGAGCAATTATAGCTATGACTTTGACGTTGAATACTTTAATTTTTCATCTCAGGGCCAACAACTTAAAATGGCTTACAGCTACCTACCTGCCAAAGGCGATAAACCGGTTGTAACTTTACTTCACGGAAAAAACTTTAATGGCCATTACTGGACAACAACTGCAAACTACCTGCAAGAACAAGGCTATGGCGTACTCATACCAGACCAAATTGGCTTTGGTAAATCGTCAAAACCTACAAATTATCAATATTCTTTTGCCTCACTAGCTTCACACACCCACGCCTTAATGGCTTCTTTAAAGATTGAAAAATCAATTGTATTAGGCCATTCAATGGGTGGTATGCTGGCAAGTCGCTTTGCATTAATGTACCCAAGTGCCACGACAAAATTGATTCTGCTTAACCCCATCGGGCTTGAAAACTACCTTGATTATGTGGATTACAAAGACACTGACTTTTTCTATAAAAGTGAGCTTGCAAAAACACCCGCAGGAGTGAAAAAGTATCAGCAAAAAAATTACTATGACGGTAACTGGAATAGCCAATTCGAAGCACTGACACACTTTATAACAGGGCAAATTCAAGGCCCAGATAAAGAACAAGTTGCATGGGTAAACGCTAAAACCTATGACATGATTTTTACCCAGCCAGTTATCACCGAGTTTAGCAACTTCACTATGCCTGTGAAGCTTATAATTGGTACGCGCGACAGAACAGGCCCTGGCCGTAACTGGAAAAAGCAAGGTGTTGATTATGAACTTGGCCGTTACGATAAACTCGGTAAATCAGCGGCAGCATTGATACCCAACGCACAATTATTTGAGCTAGAAGACTTAGGTCATTTACCGCATATAGAAGACTTTGAACGCTTTAAAGCCGTATTTTCAAAAGCGTTAGAAACTAAATAGTGCCTGTGGATATAAAAAGGCTAAAAAGCTTTGTTAGTGTCGCTAAGCATAAAAGCTTTTCACAAGCGGCAAACGAACTACATACGGTACAGCCTGCTATTAGTCGCCATATATCAGCATTAGAGGCTGAGCTTGGCGTTAGTTTGTTTAATCGCAACTCTCGTGATGTGGCAATAACACAAGCAGGTGAACAGCTTTTAAAAGATGCGAGCGCAATTTTGGCACTTGCTGAGCAAGCTAAAACACACGCACAACTGGCACACAACGGGCAAATAGGCACGCTTAATATCGGCTATTTAGGGCCTGCCTGTTTATCGTTTATGGCCAGTTTGGTCAGACGCTATAAATTACAGTTTCCAAAAGTACATGTCACATTATTTGAAATGACAGCAACCGAACAGATTGACGCACTGAATAATGAACGAATAGATGTTGCATTCTCGCGAGAGCTACCGACCTCGATTAATACTCAATATTCCAGTCATAATATCTATATTGATAAGCTCGTTGCTATTGTTAATCAAAGTCACAAATTTGCAGGTAAAAAAGCAATCAATTTAGCGCAGCTGAAAACTGAGCAATTTATTATTTTTAACCGTGATGAAGCATTGGGCTTATTTGACGAAACAATTACGCTGTGTAAACAAGCGGGGTTTTCTCCCAACCTTGTCAGCCGCCCGCGACACATGCAAACACTCTTAACTGAGGTAGCCGCAGGATTAGGCGTCGCTATTGCCCCTTACTGTGTGAGCAAACTATACAATGCAGGCTGTCATTTTCTTGCCTTAAACAATGTAACCACGCAGATACCGTTACAAATCCAATATAAGCATAATCACCCCAGTGCAACAGTAAATGCGTTTGTCGAAATTGCCTTGAATGCACAAAGTGACATACAACAAAGTATGACTAAACACCTCTAAACAGATCAAAGCAATATCGAAATACAGCGATGCGTTTACATAGAAACACTCATTAATTGCCTAACGAGTGCCAAAGCAGTTAACTACACAAGTTCATGCTTACAAAAGCATTTTTGGTAAGGTTGATAGCGGTCATATAGCCAATTAAATATCAATGTATACACCAGAATAAACACTAAAAAGCCTGCTTCTAAGATTGTCGCGGCTAACCAAGTTATATCTAAATACCACGCCAATGCAGGCAATGTAATTATTACCATTCCCAGTTCAAAACCTATTGCATGAGCAATACGTGTCGCTAACCCTCTTTCTATGCGATTAAAGCCCGCTAACTTGTCGAATATAATGTTGTAAATGTAATTCCACAGCATCGCAAATAACGATAAGCCAATGCCAACAATTGTCATTTTTCCCGCATCAAAGTCGCCAACCATAACCGACGTGGGTATAACAATTGAAAGTGCGATTACCTCAAAAAGCAGCGCCTGAAAAATCCGTTCAATAGTACTCATTATTAAAAAATGCCTGTATATAGTGACTTGGCCGCTATTTTCATCCATTATTTAGATATTAAGTAGTTATATAGCATCTATAAAAACGATATGTTTAGCATCGAACAACTTCACGCATTTGTCACCACCGTCGAAACCGGATCGTTTTCGGCAGCCGCTCGTCGTTTAAATAAAGCCCAGTCAGTCGTGAGCCAACATATCATTAACTTAGAAATAGACTGTAACGCCACTTTATTTGAACGCGCTGGGCGTTACCCACAACTCACCGAGGCAGGTAAAAAACTACTACCGCAGGCAATGGCACTGATCAATCAACATCAACGGTTAGTAAACTCAGCCTTAGCATTAAATGACCAAACACCACGTGAAATCACCATTGCGCTTGACGAAGGGATCCCATTTAAAATCATCGCCAATACCATTACAGAGTTACGAGAGAAATACCCTAATGTATCGCTTGAATTTTTAAATGCATCCAGTCTCGACATCATCGATATGCTAAAAAGCGAAAAGCCATTAACAGGTATTATTTTTAGTGAATTGAACATTCCTAGTTATTTAGATTACGAATGTTTGGGTGCTGTAAAGTTTGATTTATATGTTGCCAAATCTCACCCTCTCGCAGGGCAGATTTGTAAAAATATGGATGGCTTGCGTTTACACCGGCAACTCCTGATCCGCTCTCGTAATACGCAAACCAGTAGCTTTCAACTAAAAATAAGCCCCGACATTTGGTATGCCGACAATTACTTTGTATTACTTGAACTGGCAATCCAGGGGCATGGTTGGTGTTTATTGCCACACCATGTAGCCGAAAATGCAATACACAGTGGCGAGTTGGTTAAACTACCTCTGGAATTTGAAGAAATGGGCTGGACGGCCAATGTTGATATGTTGCAACATCAACGCCACAGCGGCCAAGAAGTCTTTAAAGTACTCAGGAATTTATTGCGTAGCTTATTATCAATTTAATTGATACTAAGCTACCTAGAGCAAAAACTTACCAGGTTTCGTAAATAGATCGTATTTATTCAAAATCCCTCTTCATCGCTGGTAACAGTAACCGTTAATTCTTCATCCATATTTTCAAAAACCAAAAAGTTAATCGGCTTACAACACACTTGGCAGTCTTCAATGTACTGTTGATCGACATCAGATGGATCAAGCAACACGTCTATACTTTCACCACAATACGGGCATGCTATCGTTGCTTCAGTTAGTTGATTCATTGCTTATACCTCGCGTATTGAGTCACTATGTCCATTACAGCAACATCAAGGTGCATTTCTTTGTGATGGATCTTTATTGAAGCTTTTAACTAACTCATTGGGATCAACTTGCGTTTTAAACTCGCGGGTTGCTTGAGCCCACCAAACCATCTGACTAAACGTACGGCCAAAATAATTAAACCACGATGCCTGCTCTGCCTCTTGTAGCAGCGTCCCATCGGCTGCAAAAACGTCTTGCGCTTTTGGTACATGGATCATTGCCGATACAGGTAAACAACCCAGTTCCGATAAATAAGTTCGCATACCAACCGCCGCACGCATGCCTCCCCACTGCCCTGCCGAATAAGTCACAATGGCGCTTGGTTTATACGAAAACAAAGAACTACCAAAGTGATTTAACAAGTTAGCTAATGCGGGACTCATTGAATGATTATATTCAGGGCTGATCATAATGTAGCCATCTGCTGCGGCAATTTTCTCTGCCAGCTCATTTAGCTTTGTTGGTGCTTTACCCTGCGGATAAGAGAAGTGTGGCTTAAATACAGTATCAAGTGGGTATTCCAGCGCATCTATCAGTTCTATTTGATGATCTGGATATTGGCTGTTAAGACATGCTAAACACGCTAGTGCAACACGCTCACCTAAGCGAGCAGGTCTCGGTGGTGTGCTGTCACGTACAGTGCCTAAAAAAACTAAAAATTTCATAACTTACAACTCCATCTGTTGTTTGGGTATCGCACAAAAAATGCCCGTGTTTTTCACTCACTTAAAGTAACATCCAAACTCTTTAATATAAAAACATTTATTACAAGATGTTTATTATTTGCTCAAGTAAAGCGTCGGTTGTCCACTCAAGTCCGTAATATGGAATATCGGGCTGGTAAAAATAGCCTTCTCCTCGAGGCCTATCTACGTACACTTTATTAGGAATAATCACTTTACTCAACCCTGATGGGGTATCAACAAGCCTGACGTCCATATACATTGAGTCTGCACTACTTGGCGCACCAAATAACACAGTATTCGAAAAAAGCTTAAAGGTATCAATAGCATCAAGACAAGCGCTAGCACACTGCCCAGGTACTATCACCATAGCTTTGTTTTTAAAATCACTGTCTGTAACCTCTCCTGCACTTTGCTCAGCAGGCAGGTTTTGCTCTACATAAAAAGGCATGCCTTTATCTAACGATACTTGCATACCTGCTGAGACTTCTTTAACCATTTCATACATTTCAGGCTGATCTTTTAGTACTACCTTCAACACCTCAACGTGCTGAGTATTATCTTTTGAGGCTCGCCACCACACTTGGGTTTTTGCGCTTGCTTGTTCTTTTCGATAACTCACAATTTGTTGCCCCCATAACTGCTCTGCGACTTTTACATTCCAATAAGATGAACCACCTTGGTTATGGCGCAAATCAAGTATCACGGCTTTAGCAGTCAATAACTGCGCACGTTGTGTAGCTAAATCAGCAAACAGTTGTTTATAGTCAGCCTTTTGTTGCTCATTAGGCGCAAATGTGGGCATGGCTACCCAAGCAATATCTTTAGTTGGCCAATGTAGACCGACGGCGAGTTCATCCCCATTATACGCGTTCATTAAATGTTGACGGACGCTTTTAGGGCGTTCAACCCACTGTAATTTAACGCTATAAGTGCTGCCATTGGCTTTTGTAAAGTCACAGCTTTTAAGTTGGGGTAAAAATGGATTGCCGTCATCAATAAGTAACCGCCGGCCTTGATTCCACCAATGACCGGGTTGCTCAACCTGACCATGAAAAGTAAAAAGGGTTTGCCGCATTAATGGCTCAATTGGCGTATTATTACAGCGTATTACTTTATCGCCTTTAGTAATTTGACTATGCTCGCTGTAATACACTTTTAAGCCATCACCTCGCCAAACAGCCGAAAACCCGGGCCATCGCCTTGGTTGTTTTAGTTGTTCTGGTAAAATAGCTACGGCTCCGGCATGACCATCTTGTAAGACAGTACTAAAACGCGCAATTGCTGCAGCATACCCTTGAGCATTCGTAACCTGCTTTGCAAGCGCAAGACCTTGGCGCTTTGCGCTCTCAAGTAGCTTAGGAAAATCAGGGTTCTGACTATCAAACATACCGGGGTGGTTTTCAACTGATTGTTGATAAGCCGCTTCAACATCACGCTCAGCTGTTACTTGCCATTGCGCTGCTGTAGTGGGTAGGTTCTCTAAAGAGCTTACATTATCTTGTGCGTAAACATTTGCTGTCAAAAGAGGTGTACCAATAACGAACACCTTTGCATACGACTTAATTATATGTCTCATATAAATCCTTTTTTATTATAATCTAACTCACTGATACCAAAGTAAATAGAAATGCAGTTATTAATTACTAACCTTACTTTTATACTCAGCTTTAAAGTTACTTATTTCTTTCTCACAGTATTGAGCCGCAATTTTATATAATTCTCTAAACTCTTTTTGTTCATTTTTATTAGTCCCTAATTCAACAGTTAGGTTCTCGATTACACTCGTGAGCAAAGTCAATTCATCGTACTCTGAATCATTAATGTTATTACTGGGAATATTCCTTAAACACTCCGAAACTTCCAGAAATAAATTAACTTCATTTTTCACTGCAATATCGTTATTAGATTGTGCAGAAAAACAAATGAGCAAAATAAAGAATAATATGCCTACTTTCATGTGAATTCCCTACACTGCATACCAGTATGTAGTGTCTTCGGTTTAATTTATTTTTATTAATCAACAAACCATAACTGAGTTGCTGTTTGGATTCAATCAGTTACTTCGAGTTCAGGTCAGTAACGTATGCTAATAGTGTTTCGACGTAATCCCTCTAGGCGAGTATTCCCTGCCTTTTGAAAAGCAAAAGCGTAGCCAGTGGCCACGCTTTGCATTACTCAATTAAATTACAGCTTCGCTTAAATCTTGTTTAAAAAAAGCCGAGTGGATCTTCGCTGTAGCTAACCAGCAGGTTTTTAGTTTGCTGATAGTGATCGAGAGCGAGTTTATGAGTTTCACGACCGATACCTGATTTTTTATAGCCGCCAAATGCAGCATGGGCTGGGTACATATGATAACAGTTAGTCCACACTCGGCCCGCTTCTATCTTACGGCCAAAGTGATACGCGCGGTTCATATTGCGGCTCCACACGCCAGCACCTAAACCAAACTCAGAGCTATTTGCAAGTTCAAGTGCTTCTGCTTCATCTTTAAAAGTCGACATGGAAATAACTGGACCAAAAATCTCTTCTTGGAACACCCGCATATCGTTAGTGCCTTTTAACAGTGTTGGTTGAATATAGTAACCACCATTTAACTCATCACTTAACTGCTCGACATTGCCACCGGTGAGCACTTGCGCTCCTTCTTTTTTACCAATTTCAATGTAACTAAGAATTTTATCAAATTGCGCTTGTGATGCCTGTGCGCCCACCATAGTTTCACTATCAAGCGGATTACCGCGTTTAATTTGTAAAGTACGCGCTAATATCCGCTCAATAAACTGCTCATAAATGTCTTCTTGAATAAATAAGCGCGACGGGCAAGTACAAACTTCGCCTTGGTTAAAATAGGCAAGCACCGCACCTTCAATGGCTTTACTTAAAAATGAATCATCTTTGTCCATAACATCGTTAAAGAATATATTAGGAGATTTCCCCCCAAGTTCAACAGTAGAAGGAATAATATTATCAGCCGCACATTTTAAAATATGCGAGCCAACGGGTGTTGAGCCAGTAAAGGCAATTTTTGCAATACGAGTACTGGTTGCCAGTGCTTCACCAGCTTCTTTACCAAAGCCATTCACAACATTTAAAACCCCAGCAGGAAGCAAATCGCCGATGATTTCCATTAACACTAAAATAGAGGCAGGTGTTTGCTCTGCTGGTTTTAATACCACACAGTTACCAGCGGCAAGGGCTGGCGCGAGTTTCCAAGCGGCCATTAGAATAGGGAAATTCCACGGAATAATTTGCCCAACAACACCTAACGGCTCATGGAAATGATAAGCAACTGTGGTCTCATCTATCTCACCTATTGTCCCTTCTTGGGCGCGAATACAGCCAGCAAAGTAACGAAAGTGATCTGCTGCTAATGGAATATCCGCCGCTAAAGTTTCGCGAATGGCTTTACCGTTATCCCAAGTTTCAGCCACAGCGAGTAACTCAAGGTTTTGCTCAATGCGATCCGCAATTTTTAATAAAATATTGCTGCGCTCAGTGACTGAAGTTGTGCCCCATGCTGTTTTTGCTGCGTGTGCTTTATCAAGCGCAAGTTCAATATCTGCTTTGTCTGAGCGTGGTATTTTACAAAATACTTTACCGTTAACTGGGCTTATATTATCAAAGTATTGCCCGTTTACAGGCTCAAGCCATTGCCCACCAATATAATTACCATACTGAGATTTAAAATTTATAAGCGCGCCATCGCTGCCTGGGTTTGCATAAATCATTGTGTGTGTCCTATGTTCAAGTTGTTGTTAAGTTCAAGCGGGAACTTATTGGTTATTTATCCGCCATTAATTGACATTAGCGCATAACAGGCATACAAACATGCTTATCGGTCCAAAAAACGTGTCTATGTGTCCAGACCTAAAAAAGGAAATACTATGGCAGCCTATCTAGCAACAAAAAACCTCAAAAAGCAGCGCCAAGCGGTTGATGTACTTATTGAAAATAAAGTGACTTTTGCTGCAGAAAATGCCGAACTCAGTATTTACGACACCTATCAGGATGCACAAAAAGTAGCACTACACTCCAGCGAGCTCTTGTTTTGCGGCATGATCAGCGGTAAAAAAATCATGCACGTAGGCGACTGTGACTATCACAAAGAGTTTTTGCCGCAACAATCGTTTGTCTTAGCGCCAGAGCAAAGTGTGTTGATTGACTTTCCAGAAGCATCAATTAAGCAACCAACCACCTGTTTAGCGATTGAAATAAGCCGTGATAAAGTTAGCCAAGTGGCTGATGCACTTAACATGCAGCAACACATAAGCGATGATGATTTTTTTCACTATATTCCTAAACTTGTGCATGGTGTGCATAATCAACAAACCCAGCAACTACTGGAGCGTATGGTGGGTTTATTTAGTGAAAACGAGCAAGATCGTCCCTATTTAATTGAGCTGTCAATTAATGAGTTAATTACTCGCCTTTTGCAGCAGCAAAGCCGTGATTTAATGCTCGCAAATTGCCAAACCCCCGTTATTAACTCTGCTTTTAGCTATGTAGTTAATCACATAGCAGACAACCTCAATCAACCTCTTGATATTGACATATTATGCAAAATAGCCTGCATGAGCCGCAGTAAGTTTTATCAACAATTTAAACTCGCATTTGGATTAAGCCCCGCGGCATATCAACAACAACTGCGACTGAAAAAAGCACGCAAATTGCTACAATCGGGCCTGCAAGTGAGTCAAATTTGTTATCAGCTAGGCTTTAGCAACCCCAGTCACTTTAGCCGCTTGTTTAAACAAATGTTTGGTGCTCCTCCCAAGCACTACAAGCATTAATATTCAGATAATAAGAATTTTTAGCTAATTTAAAAATTTTTATTGACTCAAACGCAATTGCAGATTATTTTCCCGTCGATGTTTTTATCGGCATAACAATAGCGGCATGCATCCCCTGCACCGTCTGGCGCCAAGCCAACGCACTTCACTGTGTCGCATTGTGCTAAACCCACCGCGAAACCCAACAGTGACTTCTGCGTGCAAAAGCAGTGACTTGGAATATCAGCCCTTGGGCTAACATTCTTTGTTTTTGTTAAGTAGCTTGAGCGAATCACTCAAGTACTTTTTATGTTGTGAATACTTAAATGCTTGAACCTTCTGCGTTAAGTCTTGTGCCGCCGATTGTAGTGGTGGTATTGGCGATCGTACTACGTCGCCCAATTTTATCTTTGCTGATCGGTGCCTTAGTGGGCCTGGCTATGCTTAACCCTGTTGAAATGCTAAGCAATTTTGCCGCGGCTTCACTAAAAGTGATGGTCGATGAAACAATTGGCTGGTTAATACTTGTGTGTGGTGGTTTTGGTGCGCTAATAGCATTATTAGTGCGCACTGGCGGCGCCTCTGCATTTGGTAGTTTTGCACTGCGCTTTTGTAAAGGGCCTCGTTCGTCATTACTCATGACCTACGTACTGGGTATCGTTATATTTATCGACGATTACCTCAATGCGCTCACCGTAGGTGAAACCATGAAGCGCATTACCGATAAATTTAAAATCAGTCGTGAAATGCTCGCTTATGTGGTCGACTCTACCGCGGCACCAATTTGTGTATTAGTCCCTTTATCAACTTGGGCAGTATTTTTTGGCGGCTTATTGGTTGATAACAATATCGCAGGTGAAGGACAAGGTATTGCCGTGTATATGCAAGCCATTCCCTACATGTTGTATGCTTGGTTTGCAGTACTGATTGTGCCATTAGTGGTATTTGGGGTGATCCCATTATTTGGGCCGATGAAAAAAGCCCAACTACAAGCAATGCAGGAGCAGCCACAAGTTGACCCTGCACAATACAACGAAGTGCAAACTGCTGATGAATACGCAGTAAAAGCGGTAGAAGAAAGCTTTGAAAGTGCAGATAGCCACGGCAAATTGTATAACTTTTTACTGCCTATTTTTTTACTCGTTGCGTTTACGGTGTATTTTGAAATCGACGTATACAAAGGGTTATTAGCCACATTTGCCGTGACAATCCCTTTTTATATGCTGCAAAAGCTCATGCCTTTTGCTGAAATGATCGAAAAAATGCTGGATGGCTTTAAAAGCATGCTACCTGCCATTGGCACAGTGATCGCCGCATTTATTTTTAAAGATGTGTGCGATCAACTATTGCTACCGCAGTTTGTGATTGAGTCACTTAGCCCATTTATGACCGCAGGCTATTTACCTGCAGTGGTATTTTTGGCAATGGCTATTTTAGCGTTTGCAACGGGTTCAAGCTGGGGAATTTTTGCGGTAACTATTCCTATTGTAATGCCACTTGCCATCGCGGTTGATGCAAATATACCACTGGTGATTGGTGCACTCTTATCAGCATCATCATTTGGTAGCCAAGCATGCTTTTACTCAGACTCAACGGTCCTTGCAGCCCAAGGCTCAGGCTGTAATTTAATGAGCCACGCAATTACTCAATTGCCGTATACACTCATTGCAGCTGCCTGCGCGTTTGTTGGATTTTTAGTGATAGCTTAGGCCGATAGCTTCAAGAGGAATGTTGGCAAGGTTAAAAAAAACAAAGTTAGCCTTATCTAGCGCGGGTAATAAATACCCGCGCTATTTTTTATGAAGGAAACAATCGAATTCTAATAGCGAGGCTAAAAATTTAGTGATAGCTTCAATCTGGTTAAAAGCTTACGAGTAAAACTCAAAACACTAACAACTTAATCCTTTCACCTTGCCTACTTTCTCATCGCAAGCTTTGCTGTTTTAAAAATTAACCCGACTATTACTTGTATGTACTCCCCTAAAAAGCGGATAATTGCAGCTAAATGAAAATACACTGACTAAGTCTAGCGCAAACACCTGCAAGCCTAGCTTATTAGTGCGCACTAAGGTGGACCAACTCAATGGAAATTAAAGTTAATTTTCTCGATAATCTTAGGTTAGAAGCTAAGTTTGACGATTTCTCAGTCATTGCGGATCAACCAATCCGTTATAAAGGCGATGGCTCTGCGCCGAGTCCTTTTGACTATTTTTTAGCATCGTCGGCTTTATGTGCTGCGTACTTTATAAAAGTGTATTGTAATGCCCGTGATATCTCGACCGATGGCATTCGTGTTGCGCAAAACAACATTGTTGATCCGGAAGATCGTTACAACCAAATTTTCCAAATTCAAGTTGAACTGCCTGAAAGCATTTCTGAAAAAGACCGTACCGGTATCTTGCGCTCGGTTGACCGCTGTACCGTTAAGCGTGTTATTCAAACTGTGCCTGAGTTTAAAATTGATGCAGTAGAAAGCCTCGATAACGATGCACAAGCCATGTTAATGGCAAAGCCAGAAGGTAGCGAAAGCACCTTTATCCTAGGTAAAGATTTACCCCTTGAGCAAACTATTGCTGATATGACCGCGATTTTAGCCGACTTAGGCATGAAAATTGAAATTTCATCGTGGCGTAATATAGTACCAAATGTATGGTCACTGCATATTCGTGATGCGGCCTCTCCTATGTGTTTTACCAATGGAAAAGGTGCCACTAAAGAAAGCGCATTATGCTCTGCCCTTGGCGAATTTATCGAGCGTTTAAACTGTAACTTTTTCTACAATGATCAATTCCTTGGTGAAGAAATTGCCAACAGTGAGTTTGTGCATTACCCAAATGAAAAATGGTTTAAGCTCACCGATGACGATTCACTGCCTGAAGGTATTTTAGACGACTACACGCTAAGCATTTATAACCCTGAAGATGAGCTGTGTGGCTCACATCTTATCGACACTAATTCAGGCAATGTTGAGCGCGGTATTTGCTCTATCCCGTATGTGCGTCACTCTGATGGCGAAACCGTGTATTTTCCGTCAAACTTGATTGAAAACTTATTTTTAAGTAACGGCATGAGTGCAGGTAATAACTTTGCTGAGGCAAAAGTACAATGTTTGTCTGAAATTTTTGAGCGTGCCGTTAAGCGCCAAATTATCGAGCAAGAAATTGTCTTACCCGATGTGCCTGACTCGGTACTTGCTAAATACCCTGGCATTGTTGCCGGTATTAAAGGGCTAGAAGAGCAAGGCTTTCCAGTTGTAGTAAAAGACGCCTCGTTAGGTGGTCAATTCCCGGTGATGTGCGTTACCTTAATGAACCCAAAAACCGGTGGTGTGTTTGCTTCATTTGGTGCGCACCCAAGCTTTGAAGTAGCCCTTGAACGCAGCTTAACAGAGCTTTTACAAGGTCGCAGCTTTGAAGGGTTAAATGACGTACCAAAGCCAACCTTTAACAGTATGGCTGTGTCTGAGCCTGAGAACTTTGTTGAACACTTTATTGATTCAACGGGTAAAATTTCATGGCGTTTCTTTAGTGCTAAACACGATTATGACTTTGTTGAGTGGGATTTTTCAGGTACTAATGAAGAAGAAACCGCAAGCTTGTTCGGTATTTTAAAAGACTTAGGGAAAGAAGCCTACATTGCTGAGTTTTCAGATATTGGCACCGCTTGTCGTATTTTAGTACCTGACTATTCAGAAGTGTACCCTGTCGAAGACTTAATTTGGGATAACACCAACAAAGCCCTAAAATACCGTGCAGACATTTTAAATCTGCACAGTTTAGATGAAGATCAACTGGCAGATTTAGTAGAGCGCTTAGAAGACAGCCAGCTTGATAACTACATCGATATCATCACCTTAATTGGTGTTGAGTTTGACGAAAATACAGTTTGGGGCCAGCTAACGATTCTTGAGCTTAAATTGCTTATCTATTTAGCACTGGGTGATTTAGAAGCCACAATGGAACTGGTTGAAACCTTTTTACAGTTTAACGACAACACCGTTGAACGCGGGTTATTTTATCAAGCAATGCACGCCACACTCGAAGTGGCACTGAGCGAAGACTTAGAAATTGAAGACTATATTCATAGCTTCACTCGCATGTTTGGTCAAGAAGTCATGGATGCTGTGGTAGGTTCAATCAATGGCGATGTATTGTTCTACGGTTTAACACCGACCAATATGCAACTTGAAGGGTTAGAGCGTCATCAGCGCTTAATTGATAGCTACAAAAAACTACACGCCGCACGCGCAGCAAGCGCTAAATAACAGTGTGAGCGCGAGATAAACTCGCGCCTGCATTCGCTATTAAAACTCTATATAAATTTAAGCACCGAGCATTGGCAGGTGCTTTATTTTTTTGTAGCGCAAAGCCAGCGACAAACAATGCGCAAGCGCTGTTATCGGTAATGCGTGCTGTAACTCAAACACCAAAGCACGATTACCTTGATAGACAAAGGTGTCACCATACAACTCTTTAAATGTCTCCACCAGCGTAGTGTTACAGTTAAAGTAAATACAAAATTGCTGCGGTGCTTTATCTTTATAATCAAACCTGATTGTGGAACCAGTTTTTGAAATATAACTTGGCTCACCCCATTTCAGTGTTTCTTCAAGTTCAGTAATACCCTGCTCTTTCGCGACCTGAAAAATCAACGTTCTTACTTCATCCAATATCACAGCAACCGCTGCTGGGTAAGTGGTGAATTTTTGTTTTACCCGTTTATCCATTAATAAGTATCCTTCGTAGCCAGAGCAAACACCAATCGAAACAAATGTATCATTATGTATCATTTGTTATCACACTGATGCCAGATTGAAAACTTTTAGTGATAATAACGTCGCTGGAATATTCATCAAATACATAACCACGCTTCATCAACAGATTATTTTTTGAATTATTTCATAGCATCCTTTTATCATTTTGGAGTTTCTATGTTTAACAAAACTAAAATTGCCGTAGTCGTTACGAGCGCACTTTATGCTGCCTCAGCTGCAACTGCGAGTGATGTTAATAACAATAATGAGCAGTGGGCAGCCCCTACAAGTCAAACTGAAATTAAAGCGCAACCTGAATTAAACTGGCCAAATAAACTCAATCAACAAGTAAAAAAACAAAACACGATTTTTAAAGCCGAAAAAGATATCACAGGAACACATACCTATATAGTACAATTGGAAGACGCCCCTATCACCTCTTATGACGGTGGTATAGCAGGTCATACAGCGACTAAAAGCCTTGTACAAGCAGCCCGCTCTTCAAATCGCCCACTGGACTTAAATCAAACAGCGCTGGCTCAATACCAAACCTATTTACAACAGCAACAAACAACTGTGCTTAATAACGCGCAAAAGCTACAAGGTTTAAGTGTTCAATCTGAGCGCTCTTTTACCGTGGCACTCAATGGTTTTACAACTCGAATGACCCAAGAGCAAGCACAGCAGCTTGCTAAAGTTCCTGGCGTAAAACATATTAAGCGCTCAGAACTAAAACAGTTACAAACGTTTAATACGATTGAAGAAACAGGGGCACATGACGTATGGGCTATGCCAGCATCTGGCACAGGTAAAAACTTAGGTGAAGGAATAGTTGTAGGTATCATTGACACAGGTATTAATACCGATCACCCTTCATTTTCTGCCGTTGGAGGTGACGGTTATCAGCACATCAATCCGCTCGGTGCTGACAATTATTTGGGGGACTGCCAAGCTAACGCTTCGTTATGTAATAGCAAACTCATTGGCGTATACTCTTACCCTGAAATCACCTCAACTTACTCAGATCCAGTTTATGAAGAGTCTCGTCCAGAAAATGGGGAGGATTACCATAGTCATGGTTCACACGTTGCAGGTACTTCAGCAGGTAATATTCTATATAACCAAAAATACTTGCTCACGGAAGCTGTAACACAAAGTAATGGTATTCCAACTAATTTAGAATTTGAGCAAGTGTCTGGAATGGCTCCACACGCTAACCTAATTTCCTACCAAGCATGTTTTGCTGGTAGTGCGGGTGATCCATACTCTGGTTGTCCTGAAACTGCAATCATATCTGCCATTGAGCAAGCAGCAATAGATAATGTAGATGTGATCAACTTTTCAATTGGTGGTCTAGAGCAAGACCCGTGGACAGATCCAATCGAGCAAGCTTTCTTCAACGCAGCAAAGAGCGGGATATTCATTGCAGCAGCAGCTGGTAACAACGGCCCTGAAATAATGAGTGCTGATCACTCTTCTCCTTGGTTAACGACTGTAGCAGCAAGTACACCTAGTAGCCGTATAGCTTATGCTGATAAATCTTTAACCAACATGACAGGTGGAGATACGGCTGCTCCATCTGATATTAGCGGACGTTCAATCACCTTTGATGAGTTAACAGGATTAGTCGTTAATGCTGCTGACTTTGACAATCCAAATGAAACAATTAAGCCTTGGGTCGCTAACTGTGATAAAGAATACCCAGAAGGTACATTTGATTTTCCTGATGATCCAGCCACTCCAGAGATTGACGAGTCTGAGCAAGCTGTAATTGTAGTCTGTAAACGTAGCTCTAATCCATTGTATTACAAAGGTGTTAACGTTGCTAAAGGGGGAGCTGAAGGATTAATAATCTATAATCAATCAAGTTTTTATGACTCCGCAGCTTTACCAGATGTCCCGCACCCAATCCCGGCGATACACATCAAAAACACAGACGCCCAAGACATACTTACTTGGCTCTCAACAGGTGATAGTCATATTGCCACTATCACACCAACGGCTGCAGAAATCGAAGACGTTGATGGCCATAACCTTGCTTATTTTTCAAGCCAAGGGCCTTCATACTTTGGCCTAAACACCTTATTTGTCGACATTGCCGCACCAGGAGTCGATATCTACGCGCCTGGTTCAACCGATCAACCCTTCACTGCGAACCCTGGGACTGCCGAATGGATGATGATGTCAGGTACTTCAATGGCAAGCCCGCATGTTGCAGGTGCCGCAGCGCTATTAAAGCAGTCTCACCCAGATTGGTCGCCACTTGAAATCCAATCAGCATTATTAATGACTGCCAGCAATGATCTGTATTCGTCTAAATTCTTAGCTAGTTTTGAGTCGAGTGGCTATAACTCATCAATGGGTGAATCTGGTGCAGGTAGAATGCATGTTGATCTTGCTGATAAAGTGGGCCTTGTGCTTGATGAAAGCATGGAAAACATGAAAGAAGCTAATCCAAATCTAGGCGGCTTTGTTGAAAACTTAAATACGGCTTATATGGTTAACACTGACTGTGTTGATGAATGTAAGTGGATACGTACTTTTAAAGCTACTGAAGATGGTAGCTGGGCAGTAACAACTGACGCCTTTACTGATGGATTTGAAATTGAGGTTACGCCAAGCGAATTTACCGTTAAAAAGGGAGAAACCGTTTCTCTAATAGTAACGGCAAAAACTATTCGCGCACCAGGTATCACTGGCCAAGTTGATTATATCGGTAATCAAGGGCAGCTTGTACTCACGCCAGAAAAGGCTGAATCACCAAAACTTGAATTACCTGTTTGGACTTACAATGGCGATACGGGTCTTCCTGACTTTGTCACGATTGAAGCACATCGTACATCAGGTGTAGAAACAATTGGCCCTATGATAACAGGTGATATAACTGATTTTGCAAGCAAGAGTTATGGTTTTCAAAAAGCTGATATCGCTACAAAAGTTTTACCAAAAGATTCAACTGAAAATGATCCGTTTGATAATCTAGATGAAGTATTAGTTACATTCAGTACAGTACCAGAGAATACGCCGCTTATCATTTCCCAAATAATTGGTGATGATACTCAACGTAAACTTATTTTTATGGGACAAGACAGTAATGGTGATGGCATTCCTTCATGGGATGAAATACTTTGTATGTCCACAGCTTACACTGTAACAAACACCTGTGCGATCCACGATCCAGAGGAAGGTCAATATTGGACATTAGTCTCAAATGTGTATAATTCTGATCCTCGTGAAGTGAGCGTTGCTAGTGCCGTTTTAAGCACTGATGCAGGTAACATCACAGTAAGTGCGCCAGAGAAAGTATCAGGTTATCAAGATTACACCATAGACGTTGGTTACAGCATTCCAGAGATGGAAATAGGCGAAATCTACTTTGGCGGCATAGATATTGGCTCAAACCCTAGTGACATAGGAAATGTTGGCTTTATCCCATTAATCTTGTCGCAAATTGACGAAGATGTCAGCTTCACAGCCAGTAAAAATAAAGCAAAAGTGGGTGATATCGTTGATTTCAATGTTAAAGTGATTGCCAATAATACTGAACATGCTCGAAACTTTGCACTTGATCTAGCGCTACCACAAGGTATTGAGTTAATAGCAGAATCAGTAATTGCATCACATTCAACACCGGGTGAAGTGCTAGTAAATGATCAAACATGGCATGTAGAAGGAACGCAAGAATCAACCAAAGATGTTGACCGTAACTATAAAATTACCACCAATATCACAGATGAAATGTGTTCTTTACGTGTGGCAGGGTCACCGACTCCAGGCTATCTAGATCTACGTCAATATGGCTGGCGTACACTTGTAGAAGTTGAAGGTACGTACTCAAACAGCTTTGAATTTTCATTACAGGAACTAATGAATACAGAGCAAGATGTCAGCTTCCCGTTCTTTAACCTTGAGAACTATACATCATTAAAAATAAGCCCTGCAGGCGCTATCTATTGGAGCTCTCGTCGTCTGCCATCAGCGCATACACCGTTTCCTACAGGCTCAAGTATTCCTACACCGGAACACATGATTGCACCATACTGGGTTGGCGATAACACATTAACTCGTTTTGATGCTCTATCAGGCCAATATGACCTCAATGCAGGTGTTACACCTAGTTATACCAGTGATCGTGAGTGGCTAGTACTTGAATGGGATAATGTAGAGCGCCGTAATACTGATGGCCAATCTGTCGACTTTGAAGTGTTCTTACGTACCAACATCAATTATGAGCCTGGCGAATACGAAATGATGTTTGCCTACGACAACCTTAGCATGGCAGATGAAAAAGGCAGTATCGGCTTTAAGTCATACGCAGGGCGCACTGTCATTAACGGTTCACCTGTTGAGCATTACTACGGTGACGGTATTGCATTTAATGATTTAACAGACGTATTAAATGACGAACTCGTAGTATGTATGGATTATACAGGTCCTGAAGAGTCACAATTCAATGTAGCATTCCAAGGATATGTCACTCAAGCTGCTGCAGGTCAAACAACCACTATAGAACTCAAAAATGGTCTAGAGGGTGCTGAACAAGAAACCTTAACAGTGGAACTAGAAGTAGCTGGTAATATTGAACTGCTACCAGTTGCCGATATGGAAACTGATGCAGGCCAACCAGTCAGCTTTACTGTAAATTACACAGACAAAAATAAAGTAAGCAACCTAATAGAGATTGAAGGTGAGCACATTACTTATGAGGTCTCTGGTAATGAAACTGGCAGTACAGTGACTATCACTCCAGATATTGGGGCGGTAGGCGAACTTGATCTTATTCTGCATGTACGTGATAGCGTTGCTACAGGCGATGTAGCAAGCCAGCCATTCGTACTTTCAGTGAATAAGGTAAACACAGCTCCTACCGTAATAGTTCAAGCTGAAAACTCGTTCTTAGGTGAAGTTGTAATCCTTGATGCAAGCAGATCAACCGATACCCATGATGAATTAAGCTTCAGCTGGACACAGGTTTCTGGTCCGAGTGTAACCTTAAGTAATTCTGATCAAGCAATAGCAAATTTCAGTGCAACGGAACTAGGTGAATATGTATTCAATGTAACCGTAACTGATGGCACCTTTACCGTTGCCAAAGAGCTAAAACTCACCGTTGTTGAAAAAGAGCAGCCACCGGTTGAAATCGAAAATACAGCACCTGTGATCATCGCTAAAGGAACCAATACCACAGTTGGTAACTTTGTGACGCTCGATGCAAGTCAATCAAAAGATGCTGAATCTGATGAATTAACTTACAACTGGGAACAAACAACAGGCAATACTGTAACGCTTGCGAATAGCAATACAGCAATCGCCACATTCAATGCGACACAAGCTGGTGAGTATCAATTTATCGTCACTGTCAGTGATGGTGAATTACAAAGCCAACAAAGTGTCACTGTAATGGTGGATGAAGCCGTTGAACCTGAAGAAGACAAAGATTCAGGCTCAAGCTCTGGTTTGCTACTTATGTTACTGGCCATTCCAGCCGTACTACGTCGTAAATTTAACAAGTAAGCTTATCAACTGCGCTGTGATTGTAGCAGCGCAGTCAATTAAGTATTTAATAATTTAGTTGTCACCAATGCCAGTGCGTTATGTCGCTGGCATTTTTATTTGTACACTATTCTAAAGACCCTACTGCATACAGAAAATGATCCGTTCCTCTTGTACTAACTGTTGTAAATCAATGCCAAGTGCTCGGTAACTTCGAATAATGACATCGGTGCAAACGCCAATATTCGCAGGTACGTCACCGTTTGGATAAGCAATGCGATGATAACTTCCATCGTAACGTACGTTTTGAGTTGTTCTATCATTTGCCGCATTTACCAATCCAAAAGTAAATGCATTGCTATAACTAAAAGCAGAAAACAATAACAGCAAAAACCAAAGTACATAAGTCATAGTCATTCCTTGTAAATTCTAACGTTCTTTAAACTTCAATAGCTATACAGTCATGACTGCTTATTCTCATCCAATATATTCATTAGTCGCTTTAACTCTCGAAGCACCAGCATAGGTTCATCATTTTGAATGTAATGACCGCTTTTTTCTGTTAATACACTGCGCCCTTGGGGGAACTCAGCTGCCCAACTCTGCCACATCTCCCCCCACATCAATCGGCCCTTGTCTGTAAAAAACAAATTACTCGGTTCAGCCACTTTGCGTACTGACGCAATAACGGTGACAGGTATATCTTTAATCTGCGGATAATCTGGTAATGGCCGTTTACTCCAAAAATCTAAATATTGATTCGACATTCCATTAGCCATATCACTTAGTTTTATTTGCGCGATTTCTTTATTTCCCTGTTCTAAGTTTATAGCACGTAATATGTCTACATCATGCTCTGAAGACGGATCGAGCATAAGTAAAGCATTTAGTTGCTGCGGGTATTTGGCGGCAAAATCTCGCGCGACACTCCCCCCATAAGAATGCGCAACAAGTATTACTGGTTTTGAAATGTCCAACGCCAACAAAAACTCACTAAGATGATCAGCATAATCCATTGACGTAAAATGGCGTTTAATTGCGGTTGAGTTACCATTACCAACACGCGAGTAGCGAATCACTTTCGTATGCTTCGCTATGCTGTTAAAAACTGGATCCCAGTCACCTAAACCTGCACTCCCTCCAGCCTCAAGCAATACAACTTGATTGCCAGCTCCAGCAACTTCATATTCCAAGTCAAAGCCATCTACCTTCACAAATGCGGCTTTAGCATTTGCAGCAAACAATAAAAATAGAGTGAGTAGCAAAAAGCTATTAGTATTAACACTTAAAGATCTTAACTGCATTGTATTTTCCTTTTACATTTCAATTTAGGTTTGGCTATTTGAAGCAAAATGCTCACTGAGCATCTCCTTTATTTCAAGTTCACTTCGCTTAATCTCTTTTATAATTGATTGTCGATTCATTTCCATAAACAGCCAAAGTTTAACTGCAATTTGCATCATTAAACTACTCACAAAACACACAGCCCAAAGTAATTGCTGATCGGAATTAAAAAATTGATACGCTGATATTATAAAGGCAGCTGTGAGTATAAAAGCTAGCATAGTACCTAAAATAGTCCAGCGGCGCATGCTTCCCTGATATATGCCATTAAGTTGCTTAAATAAGCCAGAATCAGACTCTAGCACTGACTCTAAATTGTGTTGCTCCGCCTGTAAACTTTGTTTAATTTTCTCATCTAAATTCATTATTCTCTCCAATTATTCATTTAAGCCTATTGCCAATTGTGCTCTTGCTCTATGTAAGCGTGATTTCACTGTACCAACCGCTACATCCGTTATTAAAGCAATGTCACTAATTGACATTTGCTCAAGATAAAACAAATAAACACTGTGCCGCTCAGTATCCGGCAGGCTATTTATTAACTTTACTAAATCTATAGATTGCTCATTACTGCTCGTCATATCTCTTGCTTGTTCGTGTTTGTCAGGCTGAAAACGCTCCAAATGCCTATTTTTACGGGTTGTATCTATAAACTTGTGATACACCACCCTAAATAACCATGCTTTAAATACACTTGGTTCTTTTAGTTTACGAATATCTTTTGCCACCACAGACCACGCTTCTTGCGTAATATCTTTGGCTAAATCCGTCTGCTTACATAACTTCATCGCAAAGAGAAAGCTGGGTCGGTATAAATGCCTGCATAGCAAATTAAATGCAGACTTATCTCCTTGCTGTGCACTAATTACAGTTAATGTTATTTGCGTCGAATTCATGTATTTCCCTAAGTTCTTTTCTACAAGACGATTTAGCTGAGCAAAAGGTTCGCAATTATTTTTTTTCATAAAAAAGCCCAAGCAATTGCTTGGGCTCATTATAAATTTACGCTTAAAGCACTTCGTTACTTTTGCAATTTAATACTATCAAAGTGCATTTGTAAGTCTGTGACTTTTGTTTGCTTTGGTAAATCTGCAAATGGTTTATCTGCAAATTTACTACCACGTAATTGCACATTTAAACGTGCCGCTTGTGGATTAAGCATGGTTTGTTTGTAGTAATCTTTGATATCTGCAAGGGTTACCTTTTCAACTTCTGCGATTAACTTTTCTTTTGAATCAAAATCAAAGTTTTCACGATACCAATCACCAATTAGCGGGCCCATTTCATCACTTAAGTTTTTAGGTTGCTCTCTCAGTGATACAAGCGTGGCATTTTTAAGCTGAGCAAATGTTTCTTCACTCATGTTATCAAGCTCTACAGCGTATTGTTTTTTAAACGTCTCGAAACGAGCCTGCATCTCTTTAGGCCCTTTCACTGGCGTTTGAATAAACAAACCAATTGCAGAGTAATCTTCAATAGGACGAGCAAGAGCTCCAACGGCATAAGCTAGCTGTTCTTCAGTACGCATTTTGTCAAACGCGATGGTTCTAAAGTGATCTTGCAGTACTTGCGCTTGCGCTTTTTGTTTATAGCCTGGTACTGGATGCACTGTCATATCAATAATCGCAACATCTGCTACATCAATATCTTTTTGCAATACAATGGTTTCACCAGGCTGAGGCAACCATGCTTTACTACGCGCAAATGCTGTTGTTTTATGCTCTTTAGGTAACACTGCGCTCAGCTCTGCCGCAATCGCCTCAACATCTTGCTGATTGTAATTACCGAAGGTAAACACACGTAGCTCGTTATTGTTGAAGGTATGCTGCTTAAGTTGCTCAAAATCAGCAAGGGTAATTGATTGGGCGGTTTTAATTAATTCGTCCGTATCAAAGCTGCCGGTTCTGATCAGCTTTGAATACTCATCAAACGCTTGATAAAACGGGAATTGCTTTTGGGCATTTAGTAAGCCACGCTGGTAACGATCAAGTGCTTGCGCAAAGCCTTGCTCTGTGACGGGTACATTAATATTCTCCAACGCTTGCGCAAGCAATACATCTTGCTTATCAGTAAAACCGCTTAAAGATAAAATTAAGCCATTACTTGCTTCTATGCCAACACTCATACCCGCTACAGCCGCTTCTGTGCTCAATTTACTTTGCTGTAAGTTGTATAAATCAGCCCATACAGAGTACAGCACTTTTGCTTTGATATCTGTCAGTGCATCAGGTGTATTAACATACACTTCAACTAACCCTTTTGGTTGCTCGGCAAAGCTTTGGCTCGCTTGGCGCCATACCTTAACTCCATTTTTATCGTATACGAGCTGCGGATGTTTTTGTTGTTCAAAATCAGCTGTTTTAATAGCAAAACTTTCAGGGAGTAGGCGGTTTACTGTAGGCAGTGCTAGGTCAAACTCACTTGGCTTACTCCAGCTTGCAATTTCTGCTGCGCTAATATCTTCAATACGGTATTTACCATCGTAAAAATGCAGCTGTGAATCTGTTTCTTCTTGTTTAGATGTATACCAAATACGTAATGTATCGGCATTTAACTGCGCTAGTACGCGGTTGATTGCATCGGCATCGAATTTTGCATAATGATACGGCGCATTGATAGCATGATTGATTGGGTACTCTTGCATACTACCTGCAAGGTTGCTTACATAACCAAACTCATCACCTTTTTCTAAGAATTGAAATTCGTTATTAAGTGACGTACGAATTTCATTAAAGTATTTACTATCAACCCCTTCTTTTTTGATCAGGTCAATATATTGCATGATAGTCGCAACGATTAATTCGCGGTTTTGCATACCTTCGTCTGTTAATTGCACATCAACTGTCAGCGCACCATAGTTACCGTAATGAGTCGGTGTTGCACTTGCAGAAAGTTGCGACACCCAGCCTTTATCACGCAGGATTTGTGCTGGGCTACCCTGCATTTCATTACTTAGTAAGTAGGCTACAAAGCGATTAGGTTTAACGGCAAATTCATCACTGTTATCAGTGATAGTAAAATCAAGTTGTAACTGTTTTACATCTTCATTTGGCGCATAATGGACACGCTTGCCGCCGACATTTTCAAAGTCTAACTTTTTAGTAACCGTAGGTTTTTCAATTTTTTTATCTTCTATATCAGCAAAATATTGCTGCGCTTTTGCTTCCATTTCACTTAATGGCAAGTTTGAAATCATTGCTAATTTCATGATATTAGAAGAATAATATTTATTATAAAAATCAACTGTTTCTTTATGTAATGAACTGCCCTCTTTATCACCAAGCGTTTCAAGGTTACCAATCAAAAAGCGATTAGCAGGGTGATCGCCCATCATTTTACGGGCCAATTTAAACTGGCCAAAAAAGTCCATTTCACGGCGCATAGACCACTCAGCATTGACCGCGTTTTTTTCTTTATCTGTGTATTCCGGGTAAAGCTTAGGTGATTTGAAAAAGTCAGCAAAGCGATCAAGCGCTTCATCATAGGCGTCATTATTTACTTTAAACATGTAATTAGTGATATCTAACCATGTGTAAGCATTGTGTGCACCGCCATTTTTGGTCATAAAATCAGAGTAGCCTTTGGTATCAGGATAGCGCTCCGTACCTAGAAATAACATGTGTTCTAAATAATGCGCCATACCTTGCTGGCTCATTGGGTCGTGTAATAAGCCTACACCTACACTCAACGCTGCCGCAGATTTTTCGGCGCTGGGATCTGAGACTAAAATAACTTCAATTTCATTTGCCAATTTAAGGGTTTTATATTGACGAGTATCATTTGGACTAACTATTAACGTATCTGACAATAGTGCGGTTTGGTGCGAAACTGACGTAGTTGTAGTGCCACAGCCAGTTAGTACTGCTAGGGCAATTGCGCTTAGCGTTATTATTTTTTTCATAATGAGAAGTATATCCATACTTAGTGTGTTGTTTGAATGTTCGGTAAAATTGATACCACTTGCAATCATTTTTCTAAATATTTTGTAACACATTGTGAATTATAAAGACATACTGCTAGTCTTAACCCTCTGTAATGAAAAAGGTCATAATAATGGAAAAATATGTTTTGCTCGCCATGTTTACTCAAGTACTGCTCACTTTTACAGTGATGATAGTGATGGGCCGTAGGCGTTTTGCTGCCGCAAGGAATAAAACAATCTCAATGCAAGATTTTGCGACTATGCAATTAGATAAAGCTGGCGATGAGGTCCATATTGCGGGTCGCAACTTTATTAACCAATTCGAGATACCGGTGCTGTTTTTTGTTGCCTGTGTGACAGGCTTGCAACTCAATGCCGCGGGTTACGTGTTTGTCGCTTTAGCGTGGGGGTTTGTGATTTCGCGGATCATTCACAGTATTATTCATTTAGGTAGCAATAGCGTAAAACCGCGTTATTATAGCTTTTTGCTTGGCTGTATATTGGTTTTAACTATGTGGGTATTATTAATAATGCGAGTATTTGCGCTTTAGCTGCCAACTGCTATCGGGCCGCTAACCCGATAGCACATACTTTTAAGCTACACGTCGACGTTTAAAGCCCAATAGCATTAATGGCAGAAATAACCATCCCATACTACCGCTTGAACTATCACTTGGTTGAGTTGGCTCAACAGTATCTACCAGAGTATTTTCTTTTGGTGATAGATTTACTGATGAATTAGGGTCATCGTCCAATACAACCACACTGTTAATCGCCACTAGGTTAGTAATTGCAATACTCGTATCTGCATTTGCACACTGTTCTTCAGTGATATCAACTACAGGAATTTCACCGCAATGCACTAGCGCTTCTATAGTATCCAATACAGCGTAACTGTCAGCCGTAATTTGACCAAAAACAGTAAAACCACCATTTTGCACATCTAAATTAGCGCTATTATCTTTTAAGTTAAAAAACCATTGGCTAGTAGCGCTATTTTCATTACTGCCTAGTTTAGCCATCGCAATAGTGCCCTTTACATTCGATAACACGGGCTCATTCGACACTGCGGGAGATGTTTCAATCGCTTCAAAATCATCTGTAAACGCAAACCCGCCCCCTTGAATGATGAAGTTCTCTATTGAACGATGGATCACTGTTTGATTGTACGCTTCACTCTCAACATAGCTTAGAAAGTTCGCCACCGTCTTTGGAGTATGTTGATCAAATAAATCTATTTTAATAGTCCCTTGTGATGTTTGCATTTCAACCACAGTCGCGTTACTTGCGAACGCAGCAGTAGCTAGCAAAGTGCACAGTAATTGTTTTTTCATTATTTCGAGTCCTGAAGAATGTTGTGTTTATGTAAAATTAATGAAAATACTAAAGAATTAATGCGCTCAACGCGATAGCAAAACGTACCTTTAAACAAATCAGACCAAATTGATTACACTTAAATTACATATGGTTACATTTGGTTATTATTCACCTACGTTATAAATAAATTTTATTTAAAACGAAATCGTCTCAACAGGCTGCTTTATTTTGTTAGTATTATTTTTAACACTAAAACACACACAACAGGATTTACCACCATGTCACATAATGAACAACAGATATGCGATTTCGGCTTACATCAAGGTCAGGCATACACTAAGTTACCTGCAAGTTTTTTGAACTGGATGGTGGGCAGTAATCATGAAAAATCAGCACTAGCAGAGCAGGAATTACATCGACGCCAATTAGCCGCAACCGGAAAATTAAATTACCAAGACGATACGAAAATAGAATAATTACGTTATTTTGCAATAAAACTAGTTTAAACTATGCGCTTAATGAACAGCGGAACACTGACAACACGGGTCACATTATGCGCATATTAATTTCACTCTTTCTATTGCTAAGCATCAGTGCATGCAGTAACAACCAATCAGCTCCTGACACACTCTCAAAAACTAATAATATTCACTATCTCACCGTTTTACATACCAATGATAACCATGGCCGCTTTTGGCATAATGAAAAAGGTGAATATGGGATGGCCGCACGTAAGACCTTAATTGATCAATTACGCAATAATGCTATACAGCAGGGCCACGCAGTATTATTACTTTCTGGGGGTGATATCAACACCGGGATCCCTGAGTCTGACCTGCAATATGCAGAGCCTGACTTTAAAGGTATGTCGTTAATTGGTTACGATGCCATGGCAATTGGTAATCATGAATTTGACAATCCATTAAGTGTTTTAAAGCAGCAACAGCAATGGGCTAACTTTCCGCTGTTATCCGCTAATATCTTTGATAAAGAAACGGGTAAAAATGCATTTCAGGCCTATAAGATTTTTAATAAGCAAGGCCTAAAAATAGCCGTTATTGGCTTAACAACAACTGACACAGCTAAAATTGGTAACCCCCAATACATAGGTGGTCTCGAATTTAAAGAGCCAATTGCAGTAACTCAAGCATTAGCTGATAAAATTAAAACACAGTATCAACCTGATGTTACTATTGCAGTAACCCATATGGGCCATTATGTTGACGCAAACTATGGTATTAACGCCCCTGGTGATGTAACTCTTGCTCGCTCTCTTTCAAAAAATACCCTTGATATGATTATTGGCGGCCATTCTCAGGAACCTATTTGTATGGCTAGTGAAAATATTAACGATGACAACTTCAAGCCCGGTAAAGCATGTAAGCCTGATCAACAAAATGGCACCTGGATCATGCAAGCCCATGAATGGGGAAAATACGTTGGTAAAGCTGAGTTTAAACTGGAAAATGGCCAATTAACGTTACTTGATTATAAATTACTCCCCGTAAATTTATATATTCATGAAGAACAAGCCGACGGCACAACACAACCTGTGCTAGCAAACGAATATATAACTCCTAATCCTGAACTAAAAGCATTTTTGGCTGAATATCAAGCAAAAGGGGCAAAGCAAATTGAAGGGAAAATAGGTTATGTTGATGCCAAACTTGAGGGTGACCGCAATAAAGTACGCTATCAACAAACCAACTTAGCTCGTGTTATTATTCAGGCACAAATGAATGTGGTTGGTGCAGATTTTGGGATCATAAGCGGTGGAGGAGTACGCGACAGTATTGCTGCGGGCGACGTTAGCTATAAAGATATTTTAAAAGTTCACCCTTTCAAAAATCGTATTGCGTATATAGATTGGCAAGGCCAAGAGTTATGGGAATACCTAGAAGTTGTTACCCGCTTTCCACCTGATTCAGGGGCTTACTTGCAGTACCATAAATTAAGTTTTGAACGCAGCGATAACGCACTCACCAAAGTGATGATTAATGGTCAAGCACTCGATAAAACTAAAACCTATCGTATGAGCATTAATAGCTATAATGCATCTGGTGGTGATGGCTATCCTGTATTAATGAAGCATAAAAGTTACGTCAGTACAGATGAAACTGACGCGCAAGCGCTGAAGCGTTTCTTTATTGAAAATAGCCCAGTCAATGCGAGCAAATTTTCTGCACAATAATATTCCGGCTGATCTCATTATGACTTGAGATCAGCCCTTCTCTACTTACCAATCACTTCAATATCGACACTTTTAATATTTGATAGTCCATAGCTATGCAACCGCGAACGCGAACCTTCACCATGTGCTTTAGGCGGGTAATAAATATCTTTTAACTCTGGGTTTTCGATGAGTAGCTCATCCAGTGCAGCTCTGATCTCACTTAACGTTTTTTCCAAGCTATTAGAAAAATTAGGCCGTTTGCGTATCGTATGCCCAAGTTGGGTTAATCGGTAAAAGTACTTATTCGCCAATTCAATTAACTCATCTGGCAAATCTTTATTTTGATTAAGTGTTACATTTGGATGCGCAACACAAAACTCGATCAAAGCTAAATAAAAACACAGCGGCTTATTCGCCAGAGCAACTGCCAATTCGTTGTTAGTATTCAACCCTAAGGTTTTATTATTTAAATCAATTCTAATAACTGAAACGACCTGTTCAGCTTGCTCCGAATTATTTTGACTAACGACTGCTGACAATTTATTCATTTTTATATCACGTATTCTAACTAACGCAACAATCGATACTGATGCCAAAGCAGCGAACAATAACACCACAATAAAAAAAGCAGCGCTATATTGATGTGCAGGCGAAAAAACCACAGCTATATTTCGACTTGGAGCAACAAGCTCAATGGTCGTCATCCCTTCATCGATAGCTTTATTAGCAATACCATCTATGGCAATCACTTCAACTAGGTTTATAACCGCTAGTTGCTGATTAAGTTGTACTATATATTGCTTAATATCATCTTCATTACCTGAGTGACTCAAAAACGCATTCGCCAAATTGATATGCGGTAAATCTAATGCGATTCGATTTAGAATCTGTAGCTGAGCTATTCTTTCTTGTTGTTGCGTTTGTAATGTATTTGCAGTAAAAAATACAGCTAGCAACATACTGAGTACACTGCAAAATATACTGATATATTTTTTCATTTTTGCTGACCAACAAAATGCGCTGATTGGCCGTCACATTGCCAATAGGATTCAACATGATTGAAATATTGCGAGTTTTGTTCTTTTAATAATGATATTAATCGCTCTTGTACAGCGCACAAAAGATCGGTATTTTCCGATTGCATCTTTAAGTACCAACGGCTGCCACTAATATTATCGCTAATAGGTGTAATGTAATTTCTTGAAAACAATGTTTGATCGCTGTCTTGCCAGTAAGATGAGATTAAATCTACACTCCCAGTTGCTAACAACTCCCTTAATTCTTGATGAGAGCTTGCATAAACTATCGTTAAGTTATCCATATTAATGTCTAATTGCTTAAACATTTGTTTGGGTAATATATGCCCAGAGCGGCTCGTGGGATAATCTAACAAACCGATCCGCTTATCTAAAAAGTACTGTTTTTCTATTTTTGGCTTTTCTTTGCTGGAAATAATAAATGCCGTATAACTAGGAAACCCAACTACTGCTTTATAGTTGTAAGTGGTTTGCGCCATAAATGCATCCATTAGGTTTTCTTTCGCAAGGATCAGATCAGCTATTCCTTTACCTAAAAAATCGATAGTATCTGATGATTTATTTCCCCAATAAGTTGTTACTTCGCCATATTGTTTTGCCACTACAGCATCATCACACAAAACATTTGTGACATCATTCGCCATTGCTTTAATTGGTACATAAACAATGAGTACATTTTTATTAGCCGAAGAGGTTGTTTGACAACGTACTGATGTGTCTATAAAAGTTGTGATCTTCGTATTACCACTAGGCGCACTAATATTTCCTGCCCACCAAAAAAAACCTACAAACAGAAACAAAACTGTAACAATCAGTGTTTTTAAAGAAATTAATCGTACTCGATTCAAAGTTTACTACCAGTGTTAATTATTCCCTCTCTATTTGACCAATTTAAATTACTTATTACAACAAGTAATTTTACTCAACAAACTTAAAGCATTGTTTTTTATTAAATTGAAATAAGAAATTATGAATTTTATTGAGTCCTTTCTATCTTGCTAGAAAATCAGGACAATTGATTTTAGAAATATTGACTCAGTTATAAACTACAGTTTGGAAAATGACAGATGTTACAAAGAATAGGTAACTTATTGATCAGTGCGAGTAGCTTGATTTTGTTATTCACCAGTAATAGTGTTTTGGCGTGGGGACAAAATGGACACAGAATTGTTGCGCAAGTAGCCAATTACCATTTAACACCTGCCACAGTTAAAGCATTAGAGCCTTTACTTGAAGGCGAAAGTTTACCACAAATTGCCACTTGGGCTGATGAAATGCGTTCCGCGCCTGGCGACTTTTGGCAAAAAAAATCATCGCGCTGGCATTATATCAATGCTGATGCTGCAACGTTAAAGAATCCACCTCTCCCTCACTCTTCAAAAGAATCAGTCTCTAATATTCTTGATGCCCTACTTTTTAATATTGCCGTATTAAAAGATACCAATAGTTCAATTGACGCGAAAAAATTCAGTTTACGCTTTATTGTTCATTTAGTTGGGGACAGCCATCAACCATTTCACGCAGGTAGAAAAGATGATCGTGGTGGCAATAATATTTCTGTCACATTCTTCGGGCAGGATACCAATTTACATAGTTTGTGGGATTCTAAACTTATCGAAAATGAAAATTTATCCTACACTGAATTTGCATACTTTATAAATACAAATAATAAACAACTAATTGCTGAGTACTTACAAAGTACGCCAGTTCAATGGTTACAAGAATCACATAACATAGCTAATTCTATTTATAATCAGCATGAAACAAAGATTAGTTACCAATACATCTATAAAAATATGCCAGTTATAAAAACCCGCTTACAACAAAGCGGAGTAAGACTTGCCGGATTGTTAAACTTAATTTTTGACAATTCTGCACAACCATTAGTGAAGGCACTGAAGATGCCAGCTAATATTAATTAAAATCATTAGATTAAACACAACCTTAACACGGGAAAACAACATAATGAAAATTCAACTACGCAAAACAGCACTTTCACTCGCTATCGCAGCTTGTGTTGGCGTAAGTGGTGCAGCGTTTGCAAATGAGACGACCTCTGCAATTAAAGGTCAAATCAAGGGGCCTAACGGTAATCCTGCTGCAGGTACTAAAATTACTATCGTGCACGTTCCATCAGGTTCAACCAAAGAAACTGAAACCAACGATGCGGGTTACTTCACTGCAAAAGGCCTACGTGTTGGCGGACCTTATAGTGTTGTAGTTGACTCAGATGTATTCGCTGACCAGTCATTTAATAACATCAACCTACAAGTAGGTGCTGACTACCCAGTAAATGTAACTTTAGAGCCACAGTCTAGTATTGAACAAATCGTGGTAACTGGTCGCGCTATTAGCACAATGTCAGGTGGTACAGGCCCAGCATCAACGTTTACTTTAACAGATCTTGAAAATACGCCAGCTATTAACCGCGATATTAAAGATATCATCCGAATCGATCCTCGAGTAACAATTGATGATAGCCGCGGTTCTATTAACTGCGGTGGCGGTAACTCTCGTTTTAATAGCTTAACTTTAGACGGCGTTCGTATGAACGATAACTTTGGCCTAAATGCTAGTGGCTACCCTACAATTAACGCACCTTTCTCTTTTGATTCAATCGAGCAAGTTGCGGTAGAACTAGCCCCATTTGATGTGCAATACGGTGGTTTCACTTCATGTAACATCAATGCGGTAACTAAGTCTGGTGGCAATGAAATCCACGGTGGCGTATTCTTCGACTATACGAATGACTCAATGAAAGGTGATTCTATCGAAGGGGAAAAAATTGATAACGGTAACTATAACGATAAACGTTATGGTTTCAACGTAGGCCTCCCGTTAATTAAAGACACGCTTTTCTTGTTCACTTCATATGAAAAAAATGAAAGCATCACTGAGTTTAACTACGGTGCTTTAAATTCAGGTGCAGTAACCAGCAGTGATATTACTGATGTTCAACGTATTGCTCAAGAAGTGTATGGTTATGACGCAGGTGGCATGCCATCGAGTGCACCTGTAGAAGATGAAAAAATCTTTGTTAAACTTGATTGGAATATAAACGATAATCACCGTGCTAACTTAATCTATAATTACAACGACGCATTTACATTTAGTCAATCAGATACAGGCAACAGCAGACTAAGTCTTAGCAATCACTTTTTTGAAGAAGGTGCTGAATTTACCTCAATCATCGCATCTGTATACTCTGACTGGAGCGATAATTTCTCAACTGAAATTCGTTTTGGTAAATCAGAATTAGACAAGCGCACTGAATCTATTGATGCTGCTAGTAGTTTCGGTGAAATGCAAATTAAAACCGCAAATAACGGCACAATTTATATCGGTCCAGATGACTCTCGTCATTCAAATGATTTAAACTATGATACCACCACCGCAAAATTAGCCGGTACTTACTACCTTGACCAACATACAATTACAGCGGGTTATGAATTTGAAGAGCTAGAAATATTTAACTTATTTGCTCAACAAACACAAGGTGAATGGCGCTTCGACAGTGTTGAGGACTTTGAAGGCGGTCAAGCATCTTATATTGAATATACTAATGCAGCAGGTACGAATAACCCTAATGATCTTGCAGCAAGTTTCTCATACGCGCAAAATACTTTTTATATTCAAGATGAATATAGCTTTTCTGATATAGATGCATCATTAACCATTGGTCTTCGTTATGACAAATACACAAGTGATGATGCACCTAACTATAACTCTAATTTTGATGCTCGATATGGCTTTAGCAATCAATCAACGCTTGATGGTGTTGACTTAATTCAACCGCGAGTAGGCTTCGAATGGTATGCCACTGATGCACTAGAAGTACGTGCTGGTTTAGGTTTATATTCAGGCGGTAACCCAAATGTTTGGTTATCTAACTCTTATTCTAATGATGGTATTACAAATATATATGTTAGACGTCCTGATGGCGCTGATTTAACAACAACACCTAATGTAAATGGCGGCGCACCTGGCTATGAAGTTCCGCAAGACATGTATGATGAAGTGGCTAACAGTACTGGAGACGGTCCTGTAAACTCAGTTGATCCGGATTTTGAAATGCCTTCAGAGTGGAAATACTCTGTTGGTGCAACATATACAACTGAAAATGATTATGTAATTGCACTTGATTACCTTTATACAAACCGTAAAAACTCAGCTACTTTAATTGATTTAGCGCTTGAAGATTCAGGTAAGACTACTTTTGATGGTCGTCCTATCTACCAAAGAAAAGAAGACGTTCTAAATCCTGATAAATACCGCGATGGTGATTTAATGCTTACCAACGTCGATGGTGATAGCGGCGACTCTTCGATCATTTCGGCAGCAATCAGTAAAGCTTACGACAATGGTATTAGCATCCAATTTGCTTATGCATACACAGATTCTGATGATGTAAACCCGATGACGAGTTCAACGGCAAGTTCAAACTATGGTAACTTAGCAACCTCAAATCCTGGAAACCCTGGTGTAGCAACATCAGATTATGAAATCCCACATCGCTTTACCATGACTCTTGGTTACACTAATGAATTCTTCGATGGTTATAGCACGCGCTTTAACTTATTCGGCGAAGCATACAAAGGTCTACCATACAGCTATACGTTTAATGATAGTGATGAAGATGGGTTCGGTGATTACAATTCAAATGGTTCTCGCCAATTACTTTATGTACCTCTTGAAAACGATCCTAATGTAACGTATGACATGACTGCTGCTGAAATTGCAGACTTCAATAAATGGATTGGTGATAATGGTCTTGAGCGCGGTCAAATTACTGGCCGTAATAGCCAAAATGCAGATTGGTTTGTGAAGTTTAACTTTAAAGTTAGCCAAGAAGTACCTGGCTTCATGGAAGGCCACAAAGGTGAAGCTTACTTTGTTATCGATAACTTAACTAATATGTTAAACGATGACTGGGGCGTATTAAAGAAAGGTGGTTTTGTAGGCAATCCTGTCATCTCAACATCTGTTGATGCACAAGGTAACTACACATATTCAGGTTTCTCAACTGCGTCTAATACATCTGTACAATCAAGTGCTTCTGTATGGGAAATGCGTGTAGGTGTTAAATACACTTTCTAATCTAAGCGTTTCATAACTTACTTAGTTAAAATAAAGCCCATCATTTGATGGGCTTTTTGTTCTACTCCGCTAATTTACTCGTTAACTTATCTAAACAGCTGAGCAAGGCTTGATATTCCGCTTTATTTAAGACCGTTAATAACTCTTGCTCCCATGCTAAGGCATCTGGTGCTAATTTTTGATATAACAGCCTTCCTTGCTCACTGAGTTGTAATAAGCTGGCGCGCTTGTCATTTGGGTTAACTAAGCTCACCACTAATTGCTTATCGATCAGCGCTTTTATCGCCCTTGATACGGTTGACTTGTCCATAGCCGCTTGCACACATAATGCTTTGGCGTTGCTCTGCCCAAACTGGGCTAAATTAAACAAAATACGCCATTGCGGAATTGTTAAATCACTTTGCTGTTGGTAAACAGGTGCAAACTCCTCACTCATTTGATTGGCTAAATTAGCCAAACGGTAAGGTAAAAAAGTATCTAGATCGAGCGCCATCGCATGCCTCTTTTCTTTATTTACAAGTATGCTTTGCCTGTCCATAAATATGTACACTTGCAAAAAGCATGATGATTGAATTTAGTCTCACTTGAGAGTATCTTACAGTAAAACACAAAGGAGTCGAGTGATGACGAGCGAATTAAAATACATGACCGGATTTGGCAATGAGTTTGAAACCGAAGCCTTGCCAGGTGCCCTGCCGATTGGCCAATTTAGCCCACAAAAAGTCAAATATGATCTGTATGCTGAGCAATTTAGCACTACGGCATTTACCGCGCCCCGTGCAGATAACCGCCGTACGTGGATGTACCGTATTCGCCCGTCAGTGGTACAAGGTGATTATAAGGCTATTGATAATGGGTTAATTCGTACGGCACCCATCACAGAAGTGCCAACACCACCTACCATGTTACGTTGGGATCCTATTGATATTCCCAGCGCACCGACCGATTTTATTGATGGTTTAATTACCATGGCTGCAAATGGGTGTGCTAATAGTCAAACTGGTATTGGCATCCACGTTTACGTAGCAAATAAGTCGATGACTGATCGCTATTTCTACAATGCAGACGGTGAAATGCTGTTTGTGCCACAACAAGGTGAGCTATTACTTAAAACTGAATGTGGTCATTTAAGCATTAAAGCCGGCGAAATTGCGGTCATTCCACGGGGGATTAAATTCCAAGTAGTACTATTAACTGACACAGCACGTGGTTATATTTGCGAAAACTATGGTCATGCCTATGTTTTACCTGAGCGTGGCCCTGTGGGTGCAAATGGCTACGCCAATGACCGTGATTTCCACTACCCGGTCGCCGCCTATGAAGATAAAGAAGGTAACTTTGAATTAATCGCTAAGTTTAATGGCAACATGTTCAGTTGCGATATTGGCCACTCCCCTCTTGATGTTGTTGCGTGGACAGGTAACAGCGCACCTTATAAATATGACCTCGCACGCTTTAATGTGATGAATACGGTAAGTTACGATCACCCAGATCCATCAATATTTACTGTACTCACATCACCATCCGGGACTGAGGGGGTTGCTAATATTGACTTTGCTATTTTCCCACCGCGTTGGATGGTTGCAGAAAACACCTTCCGCCCACCTTATTATCATCGCAATATCATGAGTGAGTTTATGGGCTTAATTGAAGGCGTATACGATGCTAAAGAGCATGGTTTTGTTCCCGGCGGCATGAGCTTACACAACTGTATGTCGCCCCATGGTCCTGAGGCCGATGTATTTGAAAAAGCCTCTAACGCAGCACTTGAGCCGCAACGCTACGAGAACACCCTCGCATTTATGTTTGAGTCTCGTTATATAATTTCGCCAACCAAATATGCCCTTGAAGGCAAAGAGCGCCAACCTAACTATACTGATTGCTGGCGCACAATTAAAAAACACTTTAAAGCTTAAAAGGCCATTTTAATGAAACTTTATACTTATTTTCGCTCATCTGCCGCTTACCGTGTTCGTATTGCTCTTAACTTAAAAGAGATTGAACATCAGCTGGTCACTGTTAATTTATTAAAATCAGAGCAGCAAAGTGAACAGTACCTTGATAAAAACCCACAAGGTTTATTGCCTGCGCTTGAGACAGATCAAGGCGTGTTGGCACAATCAATGGCAATATTAGAGTACCTTGAAGAAACCTACCCACAAATCCCGTTATTGTTTGGTGATGCGTGGCAAAAAGCGCAGATCCGCAACCTATGTTACGCCATAGCGTGTGATATTCACCCTATTGATAACCTACGTGTACTGAAATATTTAAGTAATGAATTAGGTGTTGATGATGACGCTAAAAATGCCTGGTATCGTCACTGGGTTGAAGTGGGTTTTGAAAAGCTAGAGCGACTACTCGATAGTGACAATGACTTCTGCGTAGGTGATAAACCAAGCCTTGCTGATGTGTGTTTAGTACCGCAAGTATTTAATGCCTATCGTTTTAACGTCGATATGACTGCGTATCCTAAAATAGCAGCCATTTATGAGCGCTGTAATAAGCTAGACGCATTTATTGATGCTGCTCCTCAAAACCAACCGGATGCAACTTAACCACTTAAAGCACTGTGTAGCACAGTAACATGCTCTATTAAATCCAAGCCCAGATCAGTTAAATAACCGCCATCTGGGCTATCAATAATACCTTTATCAAATAACCTTTGCGCTGCACTGCGCAAGCTCTCATCAGCATCACTGTGAAGCTTTATTCCTTGCATTTTACTCGTCAGAGGAAACTTAGCGAGCAGTGTAAATTCGTCAATCATTGTTTGCTTAAATTGCATGTGTTCACCTTGCTTTTAGAAAATTATTATTTTGTTGGTTATTTACCCTAACACGCTTTAAGCTTAGTGTAGTTATTTTTTTATGCAAAGGCTGAATATGAGAATTTCAAGTATTATAGGTGTTTGTTTTATTTGTTTTATTTACTCAGTAAGCAGTTTTAGCAATACGCCAAAAACAACATTGCTACTCAATCCGCAACAAGCGATAGATCAACATTCAATTTGTTGGTATGAAGATAAACGCTACAGTGAAGGGGCTATTATTTTAATGGCTAATGTACGTGTGATCTGCACAGCAAAAACCCCAAGCCATAATAATAGTCCATTGACTTGGCTCATGCTCAATGAGCAAAATGAAATCATTTACCCAAGTATGCCTAAAACAATTCGAGTGAACTAATAACCACGCGCAGAACTAATTGGTATCAACGCCGGGTTACGCTACAATAGCGCGACTTTTAACAAACAATAGTGAATTATGAATCAACAAGCAAACAACCCATTACATGGTATTACACTTGAACAAATAGTCGTAAAACTCGAGCAGACTCTTGGCTGGAGAACAATGGGTGAGCACGTTGATATTCGCTGTTTTAAATCAGATCCGAGCGTTAAATCAAGCCTTAAATTTTTACGTAAAACCCCTTGGGCCCGCAGCAAAGTTGAGCAGTTATACTTAGATCACTGCGTAGACTCACAGGCACCAAGCGGTGGTTTTGTTTGGCCAAGTATTAAAAAGAAATAACTCGCGCGTTATTCTATCTGCTCTGTGCAGATCACTGCCAGTGATTGCGGAGTAATTTCAATTATGAGCTTATCGGCGCTTTTAACTTCGCCATCAAGCACGTATTTTATTTCCTCCGCTGCCGATATTTCAACACGACGCGCGTTAGTATGATGTGAATTAATAGCAAAGTGCGCCTGAGTGATACTACTAAAGACTAATTCGGCAATACTTAACACATTGGCTGATGCGTCTTGGTTTGGTGTAAGCCAATTTACATCGAGTAAACCATCATAGTGATCGGGCTGTCCCCCGCCTTGTGCTAGTAATGTAGTAAAAGGAGCTGCATTAGCGACAATTAAGCTATTGGTATGTATTTGCTGTGGCTGATTATCATCAAGCTGTACAGTAAAGTCTTGAGCTTTTTGTTCACCTAAAGCCTGCCAAAACCCTTGTAAATATGCGAACTGACCAAGTTCATTTTTAGTATCACGATCAGCTTTTTCAATCATATGCTGTTCAAAACCAATGCCAGCTAACAGCAACATCAGCTCACCATTACAGTATGCTGTATCCATTAGCTTAGTCTGTCCGTCTATAATCAAGTCACAAGCTACTTCAACAGGGATCAGCTTAGACTTAATACCCATTAATACATGTGCCAACGCATTGGCCGTTCCCAGCGGAATAATACCGAGCTTGCAGTCACTATTAACGAGTACACTAGCAACTTCTGCCACTGTACCATCCCCACCACAAGCAATGACCATATCAGGGGATTCAGCGATAGCCTGTTTGGCCAGCACAATACCGTTTTGTTCTTGTGATGTGCAAAGTACTTTTAAATCATAGTAAGCAGATAAGCGTGCAACAATTAGATGCTCTTTTTGTTGCCATAATTTAGTCCCAGAGACTGGGTTTGCAATTAACACCGCTTTATTTTTTATTAATAACTCACCATTTCTATGACGCTTAACAAGTTGACGCAATTGATGTTTATTTAAATTTGCTGTTGCTCGCGTTTCTTTTATTTGCGCCAGTACTTGATGTACATCAGCATTTTTATCCTGGCTCAATAAATAAGCGGCCATTACAAACACTGAGCGCCCACGCCCAAGAGCACAGTGCACCACAACTCGGCGGTCATTTTTGATATGATGGGCAATCCAATTAATTGCTTGATTTAACTGTGAAGACGTTGGCGCACGGTGATCAAGTACAGGGATATTTAAATAATTTATATTTTCTTGCGTTGATGACCATTCCAGTCCATCAAATTCACAAGTTACGTCTAAAATAGCCGTAATACCGTTATCTTTTAAACTATCAATATCTGAAGGGAACAAACGACAAGCAAGAAATAAATGCTCATTAATTTGCTGTAACGGCGGTACTTTATCCTGTTTTCGGCTCCACGCATTGTAGACTTGTGCGCCCAGTAAAAATGGAATAAATGCCCAGCGAATATAAAACGGAATAACGCCATTTTCACGTTTACGGAAGATTTTTGCGAGATTAAAAATATAGGCACCGCTAACCAGTAATAAAGACAGTGCAGCCCAATAAAACAAAACGGCAAAGTAACTAGGACTCACCTGCCAGCCCATAACAATAAATACAATTGCCAATACTAAATAGCTGATTGCTGCCCACATACCTATTCCTTTTTTTATTAGTTTTAGCGTATAGACAATGCAATCTGTACGCCACTAACAGAGAAAAGTAAATTTATCTTACTTTTCATAACTTTAAACTATCACCTATTTAATACTGTGATTGCTTACTTTGTTAACATAAGTTATTTTTACACGCTTATACAACAAACTTACATAGTTAAAAGCATAGAGCATAAATTGCTACCAGCCATAAAAAAACCTAGCTTATAAATAACCTAGGTTTTTTTATGGTATTAGGGCTGCGCCGTTAAACGTCGATTTTAGTCAACCAACCATGCTTATCTTCTGCTTTGCCCCACTGAATATCATTCAACGCTTGGCGTAAACGCATCGTTGTTGGACCTGCTTCACCAGTGCCAACTTTATACTCTTTATTATTATGGATAAAAGTACCAACAGGAGTGAGTACCGCCGCCGTGCCTGATAACGCAGCTTCGGTGCCAGGTTTTGCAGCACGCTCTAATAACTCAGTCACGGTAAAGTTACGCTCCGATACTGTCATCCCTAAATCTTTAGCAATTGTTAGAATACTGCTGCGGGTAACACCGTGTAAAAATGTACTGTCGAGTGCTTTGGTAATGATCTCATTACCATCAATTAAGATAAAGTTTGCAGCACCGGTCTCTTGTACATCGCCACCTGGGCAAAATAAGATTTGATCGGCTTGATGTTGTATACGAGCTGCTGTGATCGGCGCTAATGCACTCGCATAGTTGCCACCACTTTTGATCATCCCCATATGAGGTGCACAGCGCATTCCATCTTCTTCTAACAATACTCGCAGAGCAGTCGCCCCACCAGCAAAGTAATCACCTACTGGCGATAATAATACATACAACAATGAGCTAAGTGAAGGAACAGCCGCTTTACCAATCGCAGCTTCGGTGCCGATATGAGTCGGACGAATATACATAGAGCCAGGTGGCAAGGGTGTTTCATCGGCATACTGACGCACAATATCAATAATCATCTTTTCAAGCATTGCGCCATCAACTTCTGGCAAGCTTAATAAATGCGAACTTTGCTTCATACGTGCAATATTAGCATCCATGCGGAAAATATAGACTGAACCGTCTTCATGGCGAAATGCTTTTAAACCTTCAAAACACGTACTTGAATAATGCAGAACATGTGCCCCAGCATGCAGTTCAATTTTATCTGAAGGAACAACTGAGCTTGCGCTCCATGCATTATCAGTAAAATGAGCTTGAATCATCTGCGGCATAAATACTGTACCGAATGCGGCCATTTTAATCTCTCTTATGTGGTCTATTTTTCCTCCATTGTATGACATTCATGCACCGTTTAACCATCACTAAAACAAGGCATTTACTATGAAAAGGTGATTTTTTTATGGTTTGCTCGAAGAAATAGTGTTTCTTGCTGAAATTGCAGTATGCAACACGCCTGAATGGATAAATAGTAAGCAATATTAATGTCAACTTAAAGTTGATCCTAGCAACTTGCTAAGCCGTATTTAGCTGCTAGGCTAAATGATGAAAAATAAAGTTAAGCCCTCATCATATTCGTTTTTTGCATCCACTTGACGTTATCAAACGTTTACTTAATGAAAAGAAAAATAGGAACTCTATGGAAACCGACGAATTGTTACCTTTGCTAAGCGCAACCGCTCAGGGCAATAAACAAGCATTTGCCAAACTATATAATGCGACTAGTCCAAAACTTTTTGCGATTAGTTTAAAAATGCTCAGTAATCGTGCTCATGCAGAGGAAGCATTACAAGATGCATTTGTAAAGATTTGGCATAACGCATCAGAATATCAAGTGACTAAAGGGACTGTGATCAGTTGGATGATCAGCATTGTTCGATACCGAAGCTTAGACTCATTGCGCTATCACAAGGTACGCAAAGAGCAGGCTTTAGATGACGACTATGCTAGCGCCGACGATATCAGTGATCTGCCATTAGAAGTTGATTATGAAGATGGCAGTAAACTCGTTGATTGCATAGAGCAACTAGATGAACAGCAAAAACAAGCGATCCACTTAGCCTATTACAAAGGCTTAACTCACAGCGAGTTAGTTGATCATATTGAGACCCCGCTTGGTACAGTTAAAAGCTGGATCAGACGTGGCTTGCAACAGTTGCAAAGGTGCTTAACGCTATGAATTATGACAACCAAAAACTCATCGATATGCTTGCTGCAGAGTATGTATTAGGCACCCTTAAAGGGCCTGCGCGCAAACGCTTTCAACGCTTAATGCTCACTTCTAATCGAGTCAGAGAAGCAACATGGATGTGGGAGCAGCACTTAAATAATTTAGCCAGTTCGATAAAATCAGAGCCACCAAGTGATGCTGTTTGGCAAATTATTTCTCAACGGATTGACGCTAAGCCAAGCATAGAAAAAGTCGTACCTGAATCTAATGTGATCAAACCAAAAGCGAGTATTTGGCAAGCATGGTCGTTAATTGCAACTGCGGCGAGTATTGTATTAGCATTAATTATTTGGCAACCGCAAGCGCCGCTACAACAGCAAACTCAGCAAATAGCTTTGTTTAAAGATGCATCAGAGCAGCCCCTTTGGTTTATTGATATTGATGAGCAGAATTTATCCATTAAAGCCAGCGACAAACTGATTGCCCGAACAGACAAAGATTACGAATTATGGATGATTTTAAAAGGTCAAGACACACCTATATCGCTTGGTTTACTGCCGAAAAGTGGTGTTAAATCGCTATTAAAAGATAGTCGCTTTAATGCTCAAGACATTGCACTTTTAGCTATCAGTTTAGAGCCGATAGGTGGCTCACCCAATGGCCTACCTACTGAAGTTGTTTTCACAACTGAACTAATATTATTGTGAAGCCATAACTGAATACATTCCTACACTTTAGCCAGCGCAAGCTGGCTTTTTTATAACGCGGTTAAATAACAAGAAAATAAAAAATACTCTAAAACCACTCAAATCTGCACATTGAGTTTTACATTTAATTAAACTAATTTACGTTTCTTTGCATCCAATCGAATTTGCTAACCGTTATAGCTATGACCACTCTCTAAAACTAAAGGAAAAAGTCATGAAAGCTTTAACTCCATCAATATTAGCAGTTGTAGTATGCAGTACCTTTGTAAGCGCCCCAACTGAGGCGTCAAGCCACCGTGAAGCACCGAATATCAGTCGCTTTCCAACGTTAGATTCAACCGATTTTTATGCATTTAATAGCTATGAACAAGGCCGTGGCGACTACGTTACGCTTATCGCCAACTATATTCCATTACAAGATGGCTATGGCGGGCCAAACTACTTTGCAATGGACCCTGATGCCACTTATAGCATTCATATTGATAATGATGGTGATGCTGTTGAAGATATCACTTTCGCATTTAACTTTAAAAGTATGCTGCCAAATGAAAACCAAGGGGTGGCATTAACTGTAGGCCCTGAAGATAATCAACGTACAGTGGCAGTGCCATTGAAAAATGTTGGTGGGGTTGCTGCGGGTAACAATGCAGCGGTGAACTTTAGTGAATCATACACTATGACCATGATCACCGGTGAGCAGCGCACAGGCAGTAAAACCATGCTGACTAATACAATGACCAGCACTAATGAGTTTCATAAGCCGCTAGATTATATTGGCGATAAAACATTCTCATCAATGGATGGTTATAAAAGCTACGCAGCGCAATTTGTTTATCAAGTTGCCATTCCTGGTTGTGAGGGTATGGCAAAAGTGTTTGTTGGCCAGCGCAAAGACCCATTTGTGGTGAACCTTGGCAAAACCTTCGATTTGGTAAACTATGTACCTGTTGAAGGCGACAGTGCGCCAGGCGCCGGTGATGGTGAAGGTTTCCCTGGTGGCATCACCCAAGATGTAGCAAACGATGACTTAGCGGATAAAAATGTCACGGCTATTGCAGTCGAAGTACCTAAAACCTGTGTAACTGGTGAAGGTAATGGCACGATTGGTACATGGACTACAGCCAGCCTGCCTCAAGCGCGTATTTTAAACCCAAATGCTAAATTTGCTAGCAATGCTGCTAATGGTGGTGCATTAACTCAAGTCTCTCGCTTAGGAAATCCGCTTGTTAATGAGTTAGTTATTGGCTTGAAAGATAAAGATACGTTCTCTACCTCTGCACCTAAAGATGACGGACAATTTATTGACTACGTCACCCACCCATCTTTACCTGAGCTGTTAAACATTTTATTCAAAGATGCAGTTAACAGCACCTTAGGTGCCAACCTCGAAACGCTAGCACCGACTAATTTCCCACGTAATGATTTAGTTACTGCGTTTTTAACGGGCTTCCCGGGTGTAAATCAGTTAGCGACGGTAACCGGTGCGGAAATGTTACGTTTGAATACTGCAATCGCAGCAAAAGCGCAGGCAGATCAATCTGCCTTTGGTGTAGCAGGTGATGATTTAGCAGGTTTCCCAAATGGTCGTCGCCCTGGTGATGACGTGGTTGATATTGCACTTCGTGTGGTGATGGGTCGTCTATGTTACCCAATCCCAGTTAACGGTACTGACACAGATTTAGGCCTATGTACTTCTGATCAAGCCAGTGTTGGTAATGTACCGTTTACAGATGGTGCGCCACTTAACGCAACCATGATGGATGCAAGCTTCCCTTACTTAGCAACACCGCTTGCTGGGTCTAAATAAGGAGAACACTCATGCAACACTTTAAATTATCACACCTAGGGTTACTGCTTGCTGCGCTTACGCTCAGCGCCTGTAACGATGACGACAGTGACAAAGTCACTACACCACCTAAAGTCAATAAAGCACCTACAGCATCCGCTGCTATGGTGACCACACAAACTGAAGTCGCAATTACAGACATGCTTGAAGGCTCTGATCCTGAAGGTGACAACCTAACGTTTAGCTTAGTGACGGAACCAATGTTAGGCACAGTGGTAGTCAACAATGATGGCAGCTATACCTACACACCTAACCTTGAAACTACCGGTTCAGACAGCTTTACCTTTGCAGTAAGTGATGGTGTAAACAGCCAAGTAACAGCAATGGTCGATATCACCATCGAAGCACTAGAAGTGGATTTTGCGCAATTTGGCCGTGCTGCATTTAACCAAACTGCAACAGATAAACCATTGAGTGTAAATGGGCGGATATTCACCAACGCGGATGAACAAGCTAACTTTGATGAGCTATTAACAGATAATTAAGCTTTATTTCAAAAAACTTGCCGGCCACGGATGGCCATTTTAGGAGAACACTATGATCACTCGTGTGCTTATTTACATAACTTTAATCGTGCCTTTTCATATATGGGCTGAACCTTATATTCCTAGCGGTGAAACTGTAATTACTAAAGCACGTTCAACTAATATTGCTACACTCAGTACAAATGAACTCATGGCACTGCTACTTCGCAGTCAGCAAGTAGGACAAACAGAAACCAACCAAGGACTGCTAAAGGCACAACTGCATGAACGCTTTATACAATCACCAACAGCGGATATTGGTTACATGTATGCACGTGTATTACAGCGCGAGCACTTATTTCCAAAAGCATTATTAGTTACTCAAGAGGTGTTACAGCAACACCCTGATCATATTAATACACGGCTACTACGCGCTAATATGTTAATGGTACAAGGTAAATTTTCTGCAGCTAAAGAGCAGTGCTTGCAACTTGTGGGCCTGACAACAATCGATGTAGTTAACACCTGTGCGCTTGATGTATTAAGCCAAAATGGGCAATTAGCACAAAGTTACCAAAGCTTGAAAAATAGTAGTGTGCCGCACAAACAAAGTGATACTACACGCCATGTATTAGGCGAAATGGCACTTCGATTAAATAACCCAAAGGCCGCACTAAACCATATAAATACACTTTCTTTAGCTAACGCACCGGTAAGCCTGGTGGTGCTTTGGGCGGATATTCAGCTAGCTCTAGGTCATTATCAAAAAATACTTAATACCATCCCTTCACTAACGAATGATAATCAAAACCTAGAGGATGCACTGTTACTGCGCCTAGCAATTGCTGAACAAAACAATACAAAAAACCCACAAAACAACTGGCAAAAAATCATGGCGAAGCGTGTAGAGTTAAGAGAGTTACGTCAGGATGAGTATCATGCCAGTGATCTTGCTCGCTATTATTTAGATCTTAATAAACAGCCAGACAAAGCCTTGTACTGGGCAAAAGTTAATTGGCAGCACGCTAAACTTGAGTCTGACCAACAATTACTTAAACGTGCACAGGGAGCATCGCTATGAAACAGCTATTTATCATACTTCTCTATAGTGTTTGTTTTATACTCAGTAATGTTGCGTATAGTCACCAACTCAGTACCAGTTACTTAAATTTAGACTTAGTTGAATCAAACGATGAAAAGCGTCACTTCACGGGGAGTTGGCAAGTAGAGCTGGCCGATTTAGAACAAGAAATTGCTTTTGACTTAAATGCAGATGGCTATATCACATGGCAAGAAATAACCGCAAAGCGAACGGCTATCGATGCGTTTAGCGCAGCCTCATTAAATGCCACAACTCTAGATGAGCAGCCATGCACAATCTCTAGCAGCGCATCTTTAAAGCTTGATTCTCATTTTAATCAACCGTTTGTAGTGATCCCACTGAACTTTAATTGCGCCGCTGACAGTACTTTCACCCTTAATTACAAGGCATTTTTTAACCTTGATGCAAACCATAAAGCAATAACCACTATAGAAAACCAAACTCGGGTGTTAAGTGCGGGATATTCTACGCAAACCTTTGACTTAACTGGCAGCAGTTATGCCGAAACATTTACCCAATATGTATATCAAGGCATATTGCATATTTGGATGGGCCCTGATCATATTTTATTTTTAATCGCACTATTACTAACCTGTGTATTGGTTCGCAAAAACAACACATGGCAAGGTATTGATTCGAAAATCGCTATTTTTAAGCACACAGCCTGGATTGTGACTGCATTTACGTTAGCACACTCAATTACGCTAACTGCAACAGCCATGGATTTACTCTCACCTAGTAGCCGCTGGGTAGAGTTAGGTATTGCTGTTTCTGTATTATTTGCAGCACTTAATAATATTTGGCCGCTCATACTGCGATTAGGCTGGATCACCTTTGGTTTTGGCTTGCTACATGGAATGGGGTTTGCCAGTGTATTGGGGGAGTTTGGCTTATCTAATGACTATCAATTACTTAGTGTGTTAGCCTTTAATTTAGGTGTCGAGGTAGGCCAATTGGCTATTTTAATTGTCGCACTGCCACTACTTATTTGGGCAAGAAACCACTCTTGGTATCAAAAATGGTTAATGCCTGCAGGTTCATTCGCGATTGCACTTATCGCCATGCAATGGTCAATTGAGCGGCTCTAGTGACTCAAAGGGCGTAAGTAATGTTTTCATCGCTGGACGTAATGCAACGAGTAACCCCGCTTTATTAATCGAAGGGTTAAGTGTTTTGCGTAATAACAGCCCGCTCATTACAGCAAACATCACTTCTATACGGCTGTCTATCTCAGCCATTGAGGCTAATTTTAACGGGCTCCTTTCACCAATCAGCAAGCTGCGCATCTTCTCTCGCGCCAGCTTGTCTGACTCTCTAAGTAATAGAGCTACTTTTTCATTACGGGCTGCTTCAGCTAGCATCTCTAAATCAAGTGCACCTTGATTTATATCAGTATGGCGCTCTACACCATGATCAAGTCCATCCAATAAAATGGTGACGAGATCACCTGGTTGATCCTCAAACTCTTGAAATATAGAAAACATTTCCTCCATATCTCGTTCGATAATAGACTCAATAATCGCTTCTTTACTAGCAAAGTAATTATAAATATGACCCGCGCTCATGCCCGCTGTTCTTGATATTTCAGCCATGCCTGCGCCATGATAGCCCCTACGCTTAAAGCAATCTGCGGCAGCTGCTAAAACTTGCTCCCTACGAGCATGTGCCAAAGCGGGATCTGTTTTTCTTTTGGTTTTGGTATTCATGGTGTCCTCGAAAAGCGCTGCTTTTCTTTTTTAACCTGATAAATTTAAACTAGTTTACATGATCTTAACTACTGGTCTGTTGCTATACAACTAAAACCATGCAAACTAGCTTTAAAATAAGCCAATACAAGCGTTATTCAGAACGCTGCCAGCCACCACCTACTGCCTTGTACAAGCTTATTTGACTGGCAATAAATGCTTTTTTCCCAGTAATCAACTGCTGCCCTGCACTCACCCAGTTTCTTTGGGCATCGAGTACTTGTAGATAACTGTCCGCCCCTTTTTCAAATCGAGCTTGCGACAGAGTAAACGTTACTTGATTGCTATTATAAAGCTCTTCAAGCGCTGCCAACTGTTGCATATACCCTTCTCTGTCAGCCAACGAATCTGAAACTTCTTTAAAAGCCTGTTGAATGGTCTGCTCATAGGTCGTTAAAGCGATTTGTTGCTGCGTTTGCGCCACATCTAAATTAGCTTGATTTCGACCCATATTAAAAATAGGCAAATTAATGGATGGCACAAAACTCCAAGTCCCAGAGCCAGATGAAAACAAGTTATCTAGCTCGGCCGATGCAGTACCGGCATTTGCTGTCAGGCTTATGCTAGGAAAAAACGCGGCTTTTGCTACACCTATATTGGCATTTGCTGCTAGTAAACGATACTCAGCCGCTTTAATGTCTGGGCGTTGCTCCAATAATTCAGATGGCATACCAACCGGCACTGCGGGAAAGTTTAAAACTTCATCTAAACTCTCAACAGGCAGTAAATCAGGCTCTACAACTTGGCCAACCAATAAATCCAATGCGTTTTTATCGCGTTTTAATAAACGCTGATAATTAGCAATATCCACTTTGGCAGTAGCAACCGTACTTTGCACTTGGGCAAGGCTGAGTTTAGACGCCGCACCAAGTGCATAAGTTTTTTCCATTAGATCCAATGACTCTTGCTGACTTGTAAGCGTCTCATAGGCAAGGGCTAACAATTCTTTGTCCGCCGCATAATTGAGCCATGCATTCACCAGCTCAGAAATTAAACTAATTCTTACACTGGTTTGTGTTTGCTCTGAGGCATATAAAGTCTGTAAAGCTTGATCTGATTGATTACGAACCTTACCCCACAAATCTAACTCGTAAGCAGTCATCCCCACTGTAGCTGAATAACTTTCGCTTATATTTGCACTCCCCGTTGATGATAAATCCGCAGGCAGGCGCTGACGCGTCCCCGAAGCTGAAAAATCAATCGAAGGGTATAAAGCTGAGTCTTCAATTTGGTACAAAGCTCTTACTTGCTGCACATTAAGTGCAGCGAGTTTGATATCTTTATTATGGATTAAGGTCTGTTCAATTAGAGCTTGTAGTTTTTCATTATTGAAAAACTGCTGCCATTTTAAATCAGCAACATTACCTTGCCCAGCTTCCACTGCGTAATTATCAGGTACTGGTAATGGAATGTCTTCAAGCTCTGGGGCCATCTGACACGCGCTTAGTACCAACACACTCATGCTTGCTAGGCTCAATGCTTTAAACTTCATTTGCTTGCTCCTGCGCTACAGCCTTGTGTTTGCCAGGAAAAACTCGTCTGACTAATACAAAGAACAATGGTACAAACACCACCACAATAATTGATGACGCAAGTGTGCCACCAATAACAGAGATACCCAGCGCATTTTGCGCACCAGAACCTGCACTTGAAGCAATAGCCAGTGGCAATACGCCGCAAATAAACGCCATCGATGTCATCATGATAGGACGAAGACGTAACCGTACTGCCGCAATTGCAGCCTCAACTAGGCCCATTCCTTCATCCATTTTATGAATAGCAAATTCAACAATCAAAATAGCATTTTTAGATGCAAGCCCGATGGTCGTTAATAAACCGACTTGTAAGTAGATGTCATTCGATAAATTAGCAACAAAGGCCGCCATTGCAGCACCAAACACCCCTAAAGGTACAATCATCATTACTGCAGCTGGCACTGACCAACTCTCGTAAAGCGCCGCCAAACATAAAAACACCACCAGTAATGATAACGCATACAGCATTGGAGCTTGGCCACCACTTAAACGTTCTTCGTATGAAATACCCGTCCACTCAAACGCTATACCTGATGGCAACTGTTTAACTAGTTTCTCCATTTCATCCATCGCTTGACCAGTACTGTAACCAGGCGCTGCTGAGCCTTGAATTTCCATTGCTGAAAAACCATTATAACGTTCAAGACGAGGAGAACCATAAGTCCAATATGACTGAGCAAATGCTGTAAATGGCACCATCTCACCACTGCTATTACGTACATACCATTTATCTAAATCTTCTGGCACCATACGTGACTCAGGTGTGCCTTGTAGGTAAACTTTTTTCACACGGCCACGGTCAATAAAGTCATTGACATAACTACTACCCCACGCTGTAGACAGAGTATTATTGATATCAACCTGTTTAAGGCCCAGCGCTTCTGCTTTGGCTAAATCAATATCAAGCTCCAGCTCTGGTTTATCTTCTTGACCATTGGGACGTACACCAGCGAGCACTGGGCTTTGTGCAGCCATGCCCAACAACATATTACGCGCTTCGAGTAGCTTATCGTGACCAAGCCCTACACGATCTTGTAAAAACATAGTAAAGCCATTAGCAGTACCCAGTTCTACAACCGCAGGTGGTGGGAAGGCAAACACAAACGCTTCTTTTATGGTTGAGAAATAGCCCATGGCTTTACCTGCAACCGCACCCACTGATAAATCGTCGCGTTGACGTTCATCCCAGTGTTTTAAACCAACAAAGCCAATCGCCGCATTTTGACCAGATCCTGCAAAACTAAAGCCTGTAACACTAAACACTGAACGTACCGCTTCAGATTGATCTTCTAGGAAATGCTTTTCCATTTTTTCCACAACTTTGAGCGTTTGCTCCGTTGTCGCACCCGCAGGTAAACTTACTTGGTTAAACAAAATGCCTTGGTCTTCGTCTGGTAAAAATGCAGAAGGTAATTGTGAAAAGATAAACACCATACCGCCTACAATTAAGCCATAACATAAAAGGTAACGTTTGCTGTGTTTGATCATGCGCCCAACAAAGCTTTGCGCACCACTATTAGTTTTATCAAAGCCGCGGTTAAAACCAATAAAGAAACGACCAAACAATGACTTGTCATTATGAACGTGACTTGGCTTTAACATAGTTGCACACAATGCTGGGGTTAAAATAAGTGCCACTAACACAGATAAACTCATCGCAGTGACTAAAGTCACCGAAAACTGACGGTAAATTACCCCAGTTGAACCCGCAAAGAACGCCATCGGTACGAATACTGCCGACAACACCATCGCAATACCCACCAATGCCCCTTTGATTTCATCCATTGATTTACGTGTTGCTTCAAGCGGTGACAGCTTCTCTTCAGTCATTACCCGCTCTACGTTTTCCACCACAACGATGGCATCATCCACCAGCAAGCCAATCGCTAACACCATGGCAAACATGGTCAAGGTATTAATTGAGTAGCCCAATACTTGCAACACAGCAAACGTCCCTAGCAAAACCACAGGTACGGCAATGGTCGGAATTAGCGTTGCTCTAAAGTTTTGTAAAAACAGATACATAACCAAAAATACCAACACAACGGCTTCAATTAATGTACTGACTACTTTTTCAATTGATAAGGATACGAATGGCGTTGTATCGTAAGGCACAACACTGGCTAAACCTTCCGGGAAAAATGGCTCTAACTCAGCTAATGCAGCTTTTACACCAGCGGCTGTATCAAGCGCATTTGCACCACTTGCCAGTTTTACCCCTAATCCAGAGGCGGGTTTACCATTAAAACGGGCAACAACACCGTAATTTTCACCACCGAGTTCAACTTTAGCTACGTCGCCTAGACGCACAACCGAGCCATCTGGATTGGTCTTTACAAAAATATCTCTAAATTGATCTGGGGTTTGCAAACGACTTTGTGCCGTCACTGTGGCATTTAACTGCTGACCCGAAATAGCCGGTAACGCACCTAATTGGCCAGCTGATACTTGCGCATTTTGCGCGCTGATCGAAGCACTAACATCAGACGGTGTCAGTTTATATTTTTGCAGCATATTAGGATCAAGCCAGATACGCATCGCATATTGCGAACCAAATAGCTGTACTTCGCCTACCCCATTAACCCGCGAGACAATGTCTTGCACGTTCGATGCAACATAATCACCAATGTCGATGTTATTCATGCTGCCATCTTCAGATACAAAACCAACCACCATTAAAAAGTTACGGGCAGATTTAGCCACCGATACACCTTGGCGCTGCACTTCTTGCGGTAATAATGGCGTTGCTAAAGCAAGTTTGTTTTGCACTTGAACTTGTGCGATATCAGAATCGGTATCAGCATCAAACGTCAGCGTTAACGTGGCTGAGCCGTTTGATTCCGACGTTGATGACATATATAACAGGCCATCCAAGCCTTTCATTTTTTGTTCAATAACTTGTGTTACCGTATCCTCTAAAGTACGCGCTGATGCCCCAGGATAATTTGCTTGAATGCTAATGGCTGGCGGCGCAATAGAAGGATACTGAGCAATAGGTAGCCCTTTGATTGCAAGTATACCCGCCAACATAACTACAATGGCCAATACCCATGCAAAAATAGGCCTGTCGATAAAAAATCGTGACATTAAAATACTCCGTTATTGAGTTTTAGCAGTTTCGGCTGGCACTGCATTAACAGGTGCGCCCGGCGCTATTTTTTGTAAGCCTTCAACAATTAACTTGTCACCATCATTTAAACCATCGGTGATCAACCAATTAGCACCGACAGTACGATCTGTTTTTAATACCCGAGGCTCTACAGTGTTGTCTTTACTAACTACCATGGCAGTTGGCTCACCTTTGGTATTACGGCTAATGCCACGTTGCGGCGCTAAAATAGCGTTAGCTTTGACGCCTTCAACAATCACAGCTCTCACATACATGCCTGGTAATAATAGTTTTTCAGGATTTGGAAATTCAGCACGCAACGTCACTGAACCTGTACTTGGGTCAACCGTCACTTCAGAAAACTGTAAGGTACCTTTGTGTTGATACACTGAGCCATCTTCCATTTTTAATTCAACCGCTGAATGGATAGCAAGATCTTTGTTGAGCTCACCATTAGCAATGGCTTTTTTCAAACGTGTTAATTCACTGCTTGATTGGGTTAAATCAACATAAATAGGATCAAGCTGCGTGACTGTAGCAAGTGCCGTCGCTTGGTTAGCACTAACCAACGCTCCTGCGGTCACATTAGATTTGCCAATTTGACCACTGATTGGTGACTTAACCTTACTGTACTCTAGGTTAATTTGTGCAGTCTTTAGTTGCGCTTGTGCAGTTAATAAATCAGCTTGAGCACCTTTATAGCTTGCATCAGCTTCGTCAAAGTCTTGCTGGCTTACGGCTTTTATTTTTAACAGCTCATCATAACGCTCTGATTTTGCTTTAGCGTTAGCGATACTCGCTTGCGCTTTGGTGATCGCCGCTTTACTCGTTGCAACCTGCGCTTCAAACGTCGACGGGTCTATTTGATATAACGCCTGTCCTTTTTTAACTTCAGCCCCTTGAGTAAATAAACGCGATTGGATAATCCCGTTTACTTGCGGACGAATTTCAGCCACTTGCGAAGCGGTAACTCTGCCCGGTAACTCTTTAGTCAAGGTTAATGGTTGACTCTTTAAAGTGATCACCCCAACCGGAATTGCTTGTTTAGCTTGCTGACTGACTTGAGGACTTTGATCGCAACCGGATAAAGCAACTACACTTGCCAAAGCGGTAACAGTAAAAAGAACGACGCGTGAACGCTGCATGTTAACTACCCTTAATTTAGAATGAACGATCATTCTAAATTAATTTATTGCATTTTCCAACGTTAATTGAGAATTATTTTTAAAAGGTATAAGGGGGTGTAAAGGCTTGTAAAAATGCTTGACTGTGCGCTCTAAGTCAGTACAACTCAATAGCTTAAATAGCCGCACTGTGTCATAACGGCTACTTCTTAGGTGCTGTAAAATTAAGTATATGAAAACACTTAAATACAGAGAATAGAAACCACTAAAAGGTAATTTAAAATTATTTATGTGCCAAATGACATGGCATTATTGGCGCTGTTTAGATAAGCATGAATTGCGCAAGGGCATCAATTTAAAATGAGCGACTGACTACTGCACAAGTAGCTCATTTATAAAATGAAGAAACTTACTGAATTGTTGAAATATTCACATTAAGCTGGGTAATTGCACAACCTGTGCTACTTGAATTTAAGCGATGATATTGGGTATTTTTACTCGCCGTTAGCGTTACTAAAAACTGATCCTGTTGGCCGACAGCCGTTTTGTCTTGGCTTAAACACATCGCTTGAGTAAGGGAGCGCAACTTAGCATCCATTAAAATATTACTAAAACGCTGCATCGGTAAAGGCGGCATTTTAATTGCAGGTAACGCATTATCAATACTACGCTGACTTAATAAAAAGGCATCATTCTTTATTTCAATTACAGCGCCTGAAGGCCAATAATCAAATTGAAATTGCTGTTTCGCTTTTGATTTCACATGCACCACACCGCGCTCACCTAACACAGTTAATACATTACCTTGGGCCGATTTTATCACCACTAAGCTAGTCTGTTCGTCAATCCCTAATCCATCTGTTTGCTTACTGGCTGATAAAGAAGTAGCAAGTCCCACGCTGCGGTTCTTCTCGCTAAAATACGTATCCAGTAAAGCAAATGGGACACTGCCTAACCCATGTCCTAAAACGCTTTGTTGGCCTTGCAACGCAGCTAAACTAGAAATTGGTTTAACAGTAACACTGTTGCCTGTCTGCTCCTGCTTTCCTGACAAAAAGTTGCCACTAAAGCCCGAGGTTATTAATACTGGCGCATCAGCAATTGCATCAGTCCACGGGTAAGCATTCCCGCGAGAATCAAATAAAGCAGCCGTTAAACGCTGCTCTGTAGCATTATCAAATTCAGTCCCGACTAACATAATGCCCGTGCTTGCTTTGATCCGCGCCGTAAGGTGCGCTACACCCTGCGAGCAGGCTGCTTGCTCTTGGGCAATACGCGTTGGATATACACGCTCACGATTATAAACATTCGCCTGTGCTCGGTAGGTTGTTAATTGATCACATTGCTTTTCTTGTAATGCTGATACAAGCGAAGGAGTTAAAGGCAGCCATTCAATTGCCACTCCTGTTTGTGATAATACCGTTTCATAATAATTAGCATCAGCATAAGGGTCTCGAGCACCCGTCGTCAGTACTAATAAGCTGGGTTGCTGTGATTTAACTTTTAAACTCGCCGCAATAAATTTATAGCTGTCGGTTAACCACCCTTGAGCTTGCTTGCTGTGTTCAATATCAATATTAAACACCCTACTTTGCCCATTCGGCTTAGCAATTTCAAGCATATCAACAACGTACTCAAATTCAGCTTGCGATAACTGGCTTAACTGCTCACTTGCTATATCGCGCCACGCCCAGAGCAATTCTTGTTTACTAAGCGCTGATGGATGTGTTGTTAACAATCGCTTTAAACTGCTCACTGTTGGCGCCAAACGGCTTTTATCTGCCGTTGGCCAGTGACTCTGTACATCATCAATTACGTGCGAAGTTAATAAGTACACTGCCCCTTTTTCATTCCCTAATGGAGTATCAATATTACAAAACTGGGGAGTTAAGCTAGTGCAGGTTTCAATTGCACTGCCCATAATGATCAACGTTTGTTCTTTATTATCGGCAAACGTTACATGCGATTTTAGTAAAGCAAACAAAAACAAAGCGCTGCTGTTAAAGCACAAAAGCAATACACGCGAAAAAAGCGGCATGAAATACCTTGAAAAAATAATTAAACACGGCTTATATTGTTAACTATCTAATCTGCAACAACAAGCAACGTTTTAAATAACCAACCTTATTTTTCTCACTGTGCGTCATTGTTACTAGTCGCCAACGAAGTTACTTTTGACACTAACAACTGCTCAACCCTTATGCCTTCGACATCAACCACTTCAAACTTAAAACCCGCATATTGGATGTATTCAGCGCGTTTTGGAATACGCTTCATTGAGTAAATTAAGTACCCAGCCACGGTTTCGTAATGCATTTGATCGGGAAATTCGTCGATCTCCAAAACTTTTGCCAGATCTACAACAGGGGTTAAGCCATCGACTAACCACGAGTTTTCGTCTCGCTCAATGATCAGTTCATCTCCGGTATGAGTTATCAAATCGCCCATAAACCCTTTCATTAAATCTTTTACTGTTACAATACCTACCACTAGCGCATATTCATTAACCACCACAGCAAACGGTTTAGCTGCCGCTTTAAATGCGTTTAGCGCTTCAGATAAACTGAGTGTTTCTGGTAAATAAAAAATATCTTTCTCAAGCATCTCGCTGTTGATCTTTGCTGCATCTCCCTTGAGTACTTGGCGTAAGATATCTTTCGACTCGACCGAGCCGATTAATTTATCTAAGTTACCATTGCACACTAAAAAATGATTATGAGGGTGCTCAATAATTTTACTGGCAATGTCCGCACTCGCTTCATTAATATCAAAATAAACGATTTGGTCTCTAGGTGACATAACACTCGATAAAAAGCGCGCTTCTAAGTCAAATACGTTACCAATTAAGTCATACTCTTGCTGCTGTAAACTGCCGTATTCAGCACCAGCGTCCATCATCGCAACAATATCTTCGGTGGTGACGATATCTTCACGCTCGGCGGGTACTTTAAATATTCTTAAAATGACGTTCGTTAAGCCGTTAAAAAACACCACTAATGGAGTTAATGCAAAGGTAACCCAACGCATTAAGGTAACCAGCCTGACAGCCACAGCTTCTGGCATGATCATCGCTAAACGCTTTGGCATTAAATCAGCAAATAGAATAAATAATGAGGTAATCGTGAAAAACGAAATTAAAAAACTAATTTGTGCTAACAGCGGCCCTTGGTAAACCATCACCAACACACTTTCTACATAAGGTGAAAGTGCCTGTTCACCAACAATACCACCTAAAATGGCGATCGCATTTAAGGCTATTTGAATCATGGCAAAAAAAGCGCCGGGTTGCTCTTGCAGTTTTAAAACAGCAGCCGCTTTTGCATTCCCTTCATCAGCCATAACTCTTAATTTAATTTTACGCGATGCAGCAATGGCGATTTCCGACATCGCAAACAACGCACTGATCAAGATCAACAAACCAATCCCGATTAAGTCACCCATTTATAACTCCAAAAATAAGCGCTTTTATAAGCAAAAGCAGCTGGATTATAGCCCCTTTTAAAGGTTCGGCAATTGAAATTTAAGTAATATTAAAAAGCTTTTAATATCAGTAAGCTAAAAGTTATTTAAAGCTTATTGATAGGTACTAAATGCGCTGCTGAGTCTCGTTTTGGTAGGATTGTCTAATTGTTTATTACACGCAAAGTAAAGCCCTGGTTGCTCCAGATCCAATCGTAAAACAGGTAATAACTTATCAGCCATATCACCTTTTGCTTGTTCGTATTGCGCACGTTGCTCGGGTAAAACAACCATATCGATGCTGTTTTTACGGTTTTGAACTATTTGGAAAATATTATCAAAGCTACTCATTAACATCAGGTTTTTACCTTCTTCAAAACCTTGTGATAATAAGTAATGGTGGCTGTAATTATCTTTTAATACCGCAATCCGATATTGCTTTGCTTGCTCCAAGGAAGTAATCGCTATATTTTTGGAGTTTAAGGCATATAAATAAGCGTCTAACTCGGCTAATTTAGCAATCCAAACAAATTTATTTTCACGGGAAATTGAACGCGTCATCGAAAAAATACATGTCTGCGGATCACGCAGCGCCATGTTAAATGCTGTACTCCAGCCATTGACTGATATTGCATAATCAAGCGCTGAAGCATCTAACACTCGGCGTACTTTATCAGCAATATCCCCCACTAGTTGGTTATTTTCATCAAGGTATTGGGCAGGTGGAAAGTGCTCAGTCACTATATTTAATTTAGCGACACTTTGACTACTAATAATTATGAATAAAAAACAACACCACTTAGCCACTATTTCCCCACAAATTATTATTTTAAGTTTTGATTGAGCGTAAATTAAATATAACGGGGAATCACTGATTTGTGAATTAAAAAAGCAGCATGTCATTGCATGCTGCTTATTTTTATTTTACTTGATTCATCGCATTAATTAAAAAAGCGGAAATTTTCGCACCTTCTCTCAGCGTGGTTTCAGAGCTTGATTGACCAACAAGCGAGCTATCTGTAAATGGTGCGATTTCCATCATATCTGCGCCAGTTATCGGAAACTCATCAGCTAATGCCACTAATATATCTAATGCATGATTAGGTGTTAAGCCGTTACCTTCAGGTGTACCCGTTGCCGATGCAAACTCTTCATCCAAAGCATCGATATCAAAACTAACATAAAGCTCATCCACATTATCTGCCTTTAACTGAGCAATCACCTCAGCCGCAACCGCTGGTGCACCACGTTCAATGATCTCATGCGCCCAATGTTGCTTAATACCGAATGTCGATTCCCAGTGCTCCTTAGGTTTACCACTTGAACGAATACCAAATTGAATAAGGTGATGTGGTGCAGGCAAGAACTCTAAAATATGAGTACACCATGAGCCAAAACATAAATCGATACCTAAACGCTCAACAAGTAAATCTGTATGTGCATCAAAATGAATAATCGCAGTACGTTTACCTTGCTCACGCTTGGCTTTTAAATAAGCTTTTGTCAGTGGGTAACTAATTGAGTGATCGCCTCCAATACCAAAAATACCTTTATCTTTAAAGGTTGCGTAAAAGCTGTCGCAGACATCTTCCGTAATAGATAAAGGGCTTACGTAATACTCACTGTTTGGGTTGTCGTACAATGCTTTTTGGCAATTGCTGATAGTTGCATCATTTAAGTATTTATCATGCAATAAATGGGGAATAACCCGCACATCGCCTAAATCAAATGATTTAGCCTGTGGCTGTTGATCAATTAAGGTGGAACGTAAAAATAACGGCCCCCAGTTAGCGCCACGTAGTATTCCACCACCACAATCAGAGCTGATCCCAAGCGTAACAGCTTTGTATGGGCTCTTTGATAAAGTGTCTAACGAGTCACGCCACAAAGTATCTACATTATCTTCTTGTCCATAGAGTTTCATGCGCAGTGCAGCTTTACGTTCTTTTGCGGTATTCACCGTAAAAACACCATCACCAGGTGGGCATAAACAGTGCTCAACTTTGCTTTTAAATGTTTGCCATTGTGTGCTCATAACGATTCCTCACTTTGCTCTTTTGCGTAATTATGCAAAAAGAAAACTGCTAAAAAATAAATTTAATAAAAGCTTCATTTAGCGTTGTTGGCCCAAAAAAAGTGCAAATAGCCAAACCAGCCTCACCTTCTAAAAAACAATTTACTTAATATAAAACATAAGCTTAACTTTTATTTTCAAACAGCGTATAAATTCAAATTATATACTCAGTAAGATAGATATAGTGTCTATACAGACAAGTCAACCGGCTTGGCTATTGCATCGCTGTGCTGACTGCTTGATTATTCAAATGCAATGAATAAACCTTAAAGTCTATTTATTTTTTAAGATTAAACGGGTAGCTAAGCAGTTGGTTATCAGACAGAGCACCCCCTATTTTATAAAAACGGACATCCGTCCTGTACAGCATTTAACATTCTGGTAATTATGCTAAATTGACAACGACTCTTTAAAAATTAACGTGGCTATCACGTTAAAAGCAAAAGTAATAATAAGGCTTCGCTATGGAAAAGGTATTTCACTTAGGGCTCACACGTAACGACTTACAAGGCGCGACATTGGCAATTGTGCCAGGCGATCCAGATCGTGCAGCCCGTATTTCTACGTTTCTTGAAAACCCCACATGTCTTGCTAAAACCCGTGAGTTTCACGTTTATTTAGGGCAACTCAATGGTCACTCTGTGGTGATTTGCTCAACCGGTATAGGTGGCCCTTCAACATCTATTGCTGTGGAAGAGCTGGCACAGTTAGGTGTTGATACGTTCTTACGTATTGGCACAACAGGCGCTATTCAACCACATATAAATGAAGGTGATATCTTAATTAGCCAAGCTTCTGTGCGTTTAGATGGCGCAAGCCAGCACTTTGCACCACTTAGCTTTCCAGCTGTATCCGACTTTTTTAGCACTCAAGCAATGGTTACAGCTTGTGGTAATTTAGGGATTGATTTTCATATTGGTATTACTGCATCAAGCGATACTTTCTACCCAGGGCAAGAACGTTACGATACCTACTCAGGTTATGTACCAAAAGCGTTTCAAGGTAGCTGTGAAGAATGGCAAAAACTGGGAGTCATGAACTATGAGATGGAATCAGCAACACTATTCACTATGTGTGCTGCCCTTGGTTTAAAAGCCGCTTGTGTCGCAGGGGTATTAGTCAATCGTACGCGTCAAGAGATCCCAAATGTAGATCACGGCGAGATTGAGAAGAAGTCCGTCGCCGTGGTACTCGAAGCTGCTAAATTACTGTTGGTTTAATCTTCAATGGTAAACTGATGCTTTGCAGTGCTGGTAAGTCATTATAACTTGCCAGTACTGCTTGACTGGCAGTTAACTGATTTTCCTTGCCTTGCGTTTGCAATAACTCAATCCCTTTGACAACCTCTTTACTCATTGTCAAACCAGCTAAATGTAGTTGGCTTACTGCACTTTGTAGTGGCGATAAACTTGGGCTATACGCTGCATTCTCAGCATAACAGCCATAAAAATCACCATTTTCGAACGTGCTAATTTTAACCGCGCTATAATTTCCCGAGTAAGGAACGTACGCTGCCAACGCGCAACTGAGTAACTGCTCATCAAACTCAGTCGTTACAGCAAACCCATGCAATTGAGGTGCAGGATTAAAGAGGCTATATGCATTACCTAAATCCTGTGGGCCAAATGCATAAGGTAATAACTCGGCTAATTTAAACTGCTGTTTTGGCAGTAAAATATCAAAGCTCTGTGCATCTGCCAATTCATTCATAAATTGGCGGCAATAGCCGCATGGTGCATCGCTGATAGCAATTTTTACAATTTTTTTCGCCCCATTGAGCCACGCATTATTAATAGCAGATTGCTCCGCGTGTACCACAAGGCTTAATGCCTGCTGGGTAAATTCAACATTCGCGCCAAAATAAAAATGTTGCTCACCTTGTGCATCAAGACCGCACACTATTGCACCTACAAAAAATTGCGAAATAGGTGCAACGGCAAACTGTGCCGCAATAGGAAGACAAGCACGTAAAATTACATCCACCGGCTGGTTATACTGTTGACACAGAGCTGCCACATCAGTGCTGGGTAAAATACCCGCATGGCGTTTTATTGTTAGATACAACTGTTGTTGTTGCCCAGCACTAAAGCTAAAAGCAGTGGCTGTTTGAAGAGATGTTGTAGGCATAGACTAGTTTCATAATTTAATGGCTAACTAGTCTAAAATGTTCAACGCTTAAATGCTAGGTTGATTTACTAACCAATTTTTAGCGCTATTAAAACAATCAAAGTTTTCGGCTTTAATATCGAAACGTTTTGCCTTTTGCAAAAACAAATCGTGCATAAAGCCATCAAAGCTTACTACTCGCGCAACAAAACAACGAGCTAACCAATTTGAAATTGCTGGCATTATCGTTATCAAATCACTTGCGGGAAATTTATGGGTCAACTCGGACACATCAACCAATAATTTATTGCTGCCATACATAGACACATACTGCTGCGCTATTTGATAAAAATTTATCACATCCTGTGCACTTGCTGTCCCTCTGAGCGTCATCATGATCAACGACGTGGATGCATCATAGGTGATGCAAGTAGACACATTCGACATTTTACTACTCGGTAATTAACACACTTGCCCCAATGGCAAAACAGCCGACATTCTAGATAAAATATAAAAACAGTCAATATCTAACAATAAATCAGGTCTGACCAGAGCGCAAAACCAACCCAAAGGATTAGTTTTGTTGCTGAAATGATACTAATGGCGCGGTGAAAAATAACAATTCTTCGCTATACTAAGTAAATGCTGTATACAAGGTAAGCCCCTCATTATGATACTGTCGTTCTTTTTTCGTATCGTCGCATGTGTATATTTACTAATTTTTAGCGCAACACTTTTTGCAGCGCCTCTTACTGACTCTGAATATGAAGAACTCAGGCAAAATATTCGCACTGCTTATGCTGAGAACCCGGTCACTGCAATAGATTTCACTAACACTATTCTAGATACCAAAGAGCTCACTCTTGAACAACAAATTAAAGTACTCAATTACAAAGCTTGGTTCCAACTAGAAACTGATCAACTTGAAGAAGCAATGCGTACTTTGGTCACTTATAAAGCCATGACCTTACGTTCAAATGATCCCACTTTAATCTATGGATATTATAATATTAGCGGTGGAATTTACTCTAAACTTGCTCTGTACGAACAAGCACTTAATTACTTTTTGCAGGCCCTTGAACAAGCCAATTTACGAAAAAAAGAATTAGTGCATCAAACTGAAAATAACATTGGCGAAGTATACCTTGCATTACATAAGCTTGATGAAGCTGAACATGTTTTTACTCAATACTATGAATACACTAAAACACTCAATAAGCCGTTAGATTTCTCGATTGCAATGACCAATTTAGCGAAAGTGATGGTGGCAAAACAACAGTACCAAGCAGCAAAAGAGCTACTTGATCGTGCAATAACATTACAACGGGCTAATCAATTTGATTACCATTTATCGTGGAGCTATCAATTATTAGGTCAAATTGAACGAGAAACTGAAAACTATCCAAGCTCGGTAAATTATATACAACAAGCTATTTTATTATTTACCAATAGTGGCACGCCTGTTGAGCTGATCAACGCTAAGCTATCGCTTGCTAAAACTTACCATCAAATGGGCGAAACAGAGAAAGCAAAGCTGTTAACTCAAGAAATACAACAGCAAGCTAAGCAACTCAAAAATTTAAGTTTAACCGCCACTGTAAGCGAATTTTCAGCCTCACTCTCAGAGTCGACCGGGGACTTTGAAACTGCTTTAATCGCCTACAAACAATATAACCAAAGTAAACAAGCGCTGTTACTGCGCCAATCTAATGTAAATTTAGCCAAAGCAATCGCTGAAGTGGATATAGCAGGTAAAGAGTTAAAAATAGCTAATCTAACCAAAGAGCAACAAATTAAAGCAACAGAAGCAAAAGCATTCAAAGAGCTATCTTTAACCATCACAATTTCATTAGTGGTACTACTGCTTGGTGCCATGTACGCCATTCGCAGTGTTCATAATCAAAAGAAAGAACTGGCAAATACCTTAGAGGTGCTCACCAACACACAATCTCACTTAATCGAGGTTGAAAAAATGGCTTCGCTCACAGCACTGGTTTCCGGTATGGCTCATCAGTTAAATACACCCATTGGCACTATTGTTACGGCCAGTTCGTTTATTCAAGACAACTTACAACTACTTGAACAAAAGTTTCATAATAAAACACTCTCTCCTAGTGACTTTAATGTTTTTATTCAACAAAGTAATACAGCTAAAGATTTAGTGATCAGCAATATTAATCGGTTAGCCACCATGATTGAAGAATTTAAAGCGTTAAATGTCTCCATTGCGTTAGATAAACCGATGAGCAAGATTGAGCTGAACAGCTTTCTCACTGAACGAATGAGCACATTACAAAGTTATCTTTCTAAAGAAATTACATGTGAGTTTAGTGGTGCAGAGTTAAGCATTACTACGTACCCATCGATCCTGGGTGACATATTTAAAACCTTAGCCATTAATGCTTATGAACATGGCTTTAATAATACTGACAATGCATTAATCAGCATTGATATTCAACAGCGTGATGACCAAGTGATCATTGTTTTCCAAGATAATGGCAGCGGGATAGATAACGCTATCTTAAAAGATATTTTTACGCCGTTTTATTCCACCAACCCAGGCGGAAATCATTTAGGGTTAGGACTGAACGTGGTGTTTAATGCGGTAAAATCTAATTTATTTGGTAATATATGCGCCGAGCCTTGTGAGAACGGCGCACGGTTTGTGATCACATTACCAATTGATGGCCCCAAAGCTGCAAAAGAGCACAATGAAGCCATAAAATAAAGGCACTAACCGGTATTACGCATACCTGCAGCGATGCCTGTCATAGTGATCATCAGTGCATTATCAATATCACCCGAGGCACCTTCTTGTGCTTCACGAGAACGTTTAAGCAGCTCTACTTGCAGTACATTTAGCGGATCGGTATACGGGTTACGTAAGCCAATAGACTCTTTGATCCAAGGTTGATCAGCCAGTAAGCTTTGCTGCGGGCTTAATGATTGCACGAGTGCAATCGCCTGCTTAAGCTCTTGGCGTAGTTTGTCACCCAGCGGCTTATATTGCTCCTCAACAAGAGCATCGTCATAATGCGCGCTTAACCAGCTATCCGCCTTACTAAATACCATTTCGAGCATTTCTAAACGAGCGCGGAAAAACGGCCATTGTTGACTCATTTCATTTAGAGTCTCCACACCATACTTTTCAAGTGCAGCTTGTAAGCCTGTTAACGCACCTAACCATGCAGGTAGCATAAGGCGGTTTTGACTCCATGCAAAAATCCACGGAATTGCACGTAAGCTCTCAACACCACCATGCGGATTACGCTTAGCTGGGCGCGAACCTAAAGGTAACTTACCCAGCTCTTGCTCCGGTGTAGCCATTCTAAAGTAAGGAACAAAATCTTCGTCAAAACGCACGACATTGCGATAATGCTCGCATGATTTTTCGCTGATCAGCGCCATCACATCACGCCATTCTTCTTTCGGCTCTGGCGGTGGTAATAAGTTACTTTCAAGCACGGCACCGGCGTAAATGTTTAAGCTCTCAAGCGCAACATTTGGTAAACCAAACTTAAAGCGGATCATTTCACCTTGCTCAGTAACACGTAAGCCGCCTTTGAGTGAACCCGGTGGTTGTGAACGTAGGGCTTGGGCAGCAGGTGCACCGCCGCGGCCAACCGTACCACCACGACCATGGAATAATACCAGCTCGATACCGCGTTCTTCTGCTAAATGTACTAGCTTATCCATCGCTTCATATTGAGCCCAACCAGCTGCCATCATGCCTGCGTCTTTGGCTGAGTCAGAATAGCCGATCATCACGTTTTGCACGCCCTCAGCTTGACCACGATACCAGTTATTATCTAATAACTGCGTGATCACATCGCTACCAGCGTTTAAGTCATCCAAAGTTTCAAACAATGGCGCTACAGGGAGTTTAAAGCTACACCCACTTTCTTTTAGTAACAGTTGTACAGCTAATACATCAGAGGCTGTGCGCGCCATAGAAATGATGTACAAACCAAATGTTGAGGCATCTTGCTTAGCGATCACATCAAACGTGTCGAGCACTTCTTTGACATCTGCACTTGGTTGCCAATGTTTAGGAATAAGTGGACGTCGCGAGTTAAGCTCTGCCAGTAAGAATGCTTGCTTATCTTCTTCTTGCCATTGGTCGTAATCACCTAACCCTAAATAACGGGTTAATTCTGAAAACACATCGCTGTGACGTGATGAATCTTGGCGTACATCTAATTTCGCTAAACGGATCCCAAAACTATTGATACGGCGTAATACGTCAAGTAGTAAACCATTAGCAACCACGCCCATGTTGGTTTGTAGCAATGAGCGATAACAAGTTTCAAGCGGCTGCTTTAACTGGTCAATATCAGTCACGACATCTTGTGCATCGGTGCGCTTATTCATGATCTTAGCGCCAAGGTGAGCAACAGTCTCGCTCACTTGTGCTTTGAGTGTTTTTAGTACAGCACGATACGGTTCAAAATCTTGCCCTGCTAATTCAATAAGTTCATCACTGGCTTGCGACATTGAAAGTTCAGTACTGAGGGTCTCGATGTCACGGCTGTACAAATCAAGTGCCATCCAACGCCCATGATCAAGTACTTGCTGAGTAACTTGGGCAGTGACAAATGGGTTACCATCGCGATCGCCGCCCATCCAAGAAGTAAACTCTATTGGGCTATAATCATTAGGTAACTCTAAATCCAGATGCTGTTTAACTTCTTTACTAAAATCACGTAAAAAACGCGGCACAGCGTGCCATAAACTATTTTCAATTACTGCAAAACCCCATTTTGCTTCGTCTATTGGGGTTGGGCGTGAGCGGCGAATATCATCAGTATGCCAGGCTTGGCTTATCAACTGAGCAATACGATTTAAAATATTTTCCCGCTCATACGGTAAATTATCGGTACGCTCAAGCGCCGCTAAACAGTCACTTAATTCAACGTGTTTATTTATAATTGTACGGCGGGTTACTTCTGTTGGATGCGCAGTAAGCACTAAATTGATATGCAGTTTTGCGAGCGTGTCTGCTATTTGATTTGGATTCACTTTCCCTGATTGTGCTTGGCTAGCCAATACTTTTAAGGTTTGCGTAAGCGGGCTTAATTGGCAAAAACCAACATCATTAAAACGTGAGATAGTGTGAAATTGCTCTGCAACGTTAGCTAAATTTAAAAAATGATTAAAAGCACGAGCTACCGGTAGTAACTCTTCATCGGTTAAAGCATGCAGAACATCAATTAAGGCTTGGCGGTCTTGCTCGTTTCCTGTGCGTGATGATTTTGCTAAAGCACGAATTTCTTCTACTTTATCTAAAATCGCTTGTCCTTGGGCGTCTTTAATTGTTTGGCCAAGTAATTGACCCAATAAATTAACGTTCCCACGCAAGGCGGCATATTGTTCACTCATTCCTGATACTCCGTTGTTGATATTTATACCATAAAGGCATTCTTAATAAGCAATGTACGATTTTTAAAATGTGGAGTGTGAGATGTGCTAAAAATCGGCATTTTGCTTACCTTTATATTTGTAAGATCCTATTAATATCATCCTAGCGGCTAATTTAACAGATCCAAGGCTTATTCTATTTCGTAACAAGAAATAATGTACCGATCAATTTTAGGTAAATCATGATCATTTTTTACGATGGTAACTGCCCATTGTGCACCAAAGAAATGCGCTTGTTAAAAGAGGCTGATATATATAATAAAATAACGTTAGAAGACATTAATACCAATGACTTTGAACAACGTTTTAATTACATAAAGCACGAAGATGCACTGGCTTTTTTACATGGTCAGCAAGACAACGGTGAAATGATTTATGGCTTAGATGTTACTTTTGCCGCATGGCAAACGGTTGGCCGCCATAAATGGTTAACAATATTGCAGCTACCTGGTATACGTTTTATGGCAGATCAGATTTATAAAGTGTTTGCAAAATACCGCTCACCGATTGCCCGATTAACGTGTAAATCTACATGTGGTATAAAATAATGCCTGCAAGCTATATTTTATTTGGCGCAAGCAGTGCCATTGCTAAAGCTTACATTGCCCGCATAGCTGAAAATACGCCCACCGCAAACGTGATTTGTATTAGCCGTTCATCACTTGCGCTATCACAAAATACACTGCAGGTTACCCAGTTACAAAGCGATTACTCTCGTTCCAGCTTACAGAGTATAAGTGAGCACTTACGCTCTCATCATATTATCCCTTCACAGGTGATTATCTTTAATGGTTTACTCCACTATGCTCAGGCAATGCCAGAGAAAAAATTAGAAGACATAGACGAAACGTACTTCTCTACCTTGCAAAGCAGTAACGCACTAACCCCAATTTTATGCATACAAGCCATATTGCCATTACTTGATCAACAAACGCCCTGCACAATAGCTGCGCTCAGCGCCCGTGTAGGCAGTATCGACGACAACCAACTAGGCGGTTGGTATAGCTACCGTGCCTCCAAAGCGGCGTTAAATATGTTGTTTAAAACAGCGGCGATTGAACTGGCTCGCAGAGCAAAACAAACGAGGTTGGTGTTATTTCATCCGGGTACAACCGATACTGAGTTATCAAAACCATTTCAAAGAAATGTTGCCAAAGGCAAACTCTTCCCCCCTGAATTTGTGGCTGAGCAGCTTTATACCCTCTTACAGCAACCAGAGCAGCTAACGGATATAGGCCAACCTGCTTATATTGATTGGCAAGGCAAACATATCAATTGGTAAGGATTTTTATGCATTTCACAAAACAACAGCTTAACGAGCTAGCGCCGCGTTTTCGTACTCAATTAATCAACTCGTTATCAGGCTTTAAAAGTGCTAACCTCATTGGCACACAAGATAAGCTCGGTAACACCAACTTAGCTATTGTCAGTTCGGTATTCCACTTAGGCGCGCACCCACCTTTGGTGGGTATGATCATGCGCCCGCACAGCGTACCGCGTCATACTTTTGAAAATATTATAGAGACCGGTGTTTATACTATAAATCAAGTGAATAGCGAGATTTACAGCCAAGCCCACCAAACCTCAGCCCGCTATGATAGGGATGAGTCAGAGTTCGATGCAACCGGTTTAAAAACAGAGTATTTGAATGACTTCGATGCCCCATTTGTTTTACAGAGCCGCTTAAAATACGCCGTTAAGTTAGTTGAACATCAACATCTAGCTATTAATGGTACCGAGCTGGTGATTGGTGAAATCATCGATTTACATGTCGACGGTGCTGCAGTGCAAGAAGACGGTTTTATTGATTTAATGTCGATCCAAACGGTAGCCGTCAGTGGCCTTGATAGCTACCACACAACGCAAGCACTCAGCCGCTTACCTTACGCAAAAAAATAACTTCCGATCCACAAACTAATACCACTGAGCAACCAGCACAATGCATAGTTTTGCCACAACTGTGCATTGTTATAAACCTTTTGTGGGTTGTTTTTATCAACCAATACGCAACAGGGCAGACCTTGTTTAAATCGAGAAAATAGCGTTTTATCATAACTTATCAACACGCTATGTAAGTGGCTATTAAATCTAAAACTAACTAACATTGACTGTTGTGGCAGTAATTCATGTGCGCCAATACGCACATTAACTGCATTGGTAATATCATCAATTTCACATACTCGCCAACGCTGCTTACTGACTTTACATTTTAACCACCTAAAAATAGGCAATAAGCCTGCACCAACAAAACAACCACCCAAAATAAAAAGCATGGTGCTCATTATTATTAACCTTGTAAAGATTGATACACTTGATATGCGGCTATCAAATCACTCAACGCCGTACCCACAGATTTAAACACCGTAATATCGGTTTCATTAATACGAGCATAGACGTTTGCTTTCGCTAACTCAGCTAATTCGGCGCATAGTTGCTGCTCGTTGAATACCCCTTCCTTTATTGGAATAAGTAACTCACCGGCTTCGCCTAATACATTTGCTTTGCTATCAACGTAAACGCGACTACGCGTAATTGTTGCCGTATCGCATTCTCTTGCGTCACTATGGTGGTTACCAATTAAATCAATATGGGTACCTGATTTTAACCAATTGCCATCAAATAATGGGGTTGCACAGCCCGTAGCACAACTGATCACATCTGCACTGTAAATTGTGGCCTCGTTACTTTGCCCTATTACAAATTCGACTTCAGTAAATGCCCCTTGCAAGCGACTTTGTAAAGCTAACAGCTTTTCTTGATTGCGAGCAATTAAAGTGACTCGTTTAAAATTGCGTACAGTCAAATGCGCTCGCACCATATACTCGGCTAAGTTACCACTGCCAAAAAAGACTAAATGTTTACTATTTTCACGGGATAAATAATGGCTGGCCAGTGCAGACACAGCTGCTGTGCGCCATAAAGTAATACGCGTACCATCAACTAAAGCTAACGGCTCACCATGCTCTCGCGAAAACAACATAATTTTAGAATACAAAGACTCATAGCCAGCTTGGCTATTTTTAGGAAAATACGTAAAGGCTTTAACACCAATTACGTGCTCGTTCCATGCAGGTAATACCGCAAACGCATCATGGTTTAAATCACTATTATCAAGCTCATACACATTTCGCTTAGGCATACTAAAATCGCGAGCAAAACCTTGCTGCATTGCGGTTAATAAACGCTCAAAATTAAGGGCGTTATCGATCTGTGCTTGTTCTATAACTTGCATTGTTATAGCTCCAACTCAAAAGGTTTAGGGGCATGTGTTAAAATCTCATAGCCCGTGTTGGTAATTAAGATGTCTTCTTCTAAACGCACACCACCAAAATCAGGGATATAAATACCCGGCTCTATAGTGATCACATTGCCAACCTCTAATATGTGCTTGCAATTGCTATTGATAAATGGCTGTTCGTGTAAGAAAAGCCCTACTCCGTGACCAAGCCCTTGCCCAGCATAATCCCCAAAACCAGATCCATCGAGTATGCGTTGTGATGCATTTTGTAAGTCAATGCAATGAACGCCAGGTTTAATTAAATCAATCGCAGCTTGCTGCGCTGTCGCTACTGTATTGTAGATTTTCGCTTGTTTAGTTGATGCCTGACCTAAAACGTAGCTACGGGTCATATCTGAGCGATAGCCGTTAACAACAGCGCCAAAATCGAGGGTAATAAAATCACCTTCTTTAAGTACGCGATTACTTGGGCTGCCATGGGGTAGCGATGTACGCTCTGCAAACATTAAAATTGTAGCGAACGCCATGCCTTCTGAACCTAGTTTTTGCATTCTAAATTCCAGCTCTAGTGCCAAATCTCGCTCACTCACCCCTTCTTTAAAATATGGCAGGGTTTGCGCTAACGCTTCATCTGCGATTGCAGCAGCCGCTTTAATTTGTGCAATTTCCCACTCATTCTTGATCATTCTTAAGCGCTCAACCAAGCCTTGCACCGCCACCGTAGTGTGACTCGATAATTCATCAGCCACTTGCTGCCACACCGCCACATTAATAAATGCGGCATCAAAGCCCAAATGGCTGTTAGCAGGTAAAAAGCGATTAATACAATGGCCCAAACTTTCATTATCACGGTCGCGGCTTATCACTTCAAAACCTTGGCACTCAGATTGTGCGCGCTCAAAGTAACGATAATCAGTAATAAGTATGCAGCTAGCTTGCGTCACAATTGCATACGCGGCATTACCACTAAACCCGCTCAAGTAGCGAATGTTCTCATGCCCTAACACTAATAACGCCGTTAAATTCTGCTCTGCCATACATTGTTTTATTAATTGTTGGCGTGCTAAAAAATGATTATTCATCGAAAAATAAATCCTTGCTTTAGGGGATCTGTTGGATCAATTAAGAATGTATGTTTGCCTGTAACAAAAGCTGTGCCTGTAACACGTGGAATAATTGCAGTATGTGTTTTAACATTGCATGACTGTTGAATGCTCACGTTAAACACTGAGCCCAAAATACTTTCAATGTTAACACTTTGCCCTACCGCCAACTCACCTTTTGCGAACGCAAGTGCAGCGCGGGCACTGACGCCTGTACCAGTTGGGCTTCTATCAAGCTCACCTTCTGCAAATATACATACATGTCGGCTAAAATGATTGCTTTGTGATACCTGACTATTAGAGTAAAAAATAACCCCGTATAAAAAACCAAGTGCCTGATCAGTTGGGTGCTTTGGTTGATATTGTTTTGTTACCTGCTGTTTAATCGCTTTACCCAGACTAATGATCTGTTCATGATTATCTGCTGCTAAGCTTAAATCAACAGTATCAGCGTCAACGAACGCATAATAGGCGCCACCAAATGCAATATCACAGCTAACCTCCCCAACCATAGGCAATGTAATTTTCACGTTGAGCTTATCGACAAAACTGGCTACATTATCAAAAGATACTTGCTGTAACTGAGCATTTTTAAGCTCAACATACGCAGTGATCAGCCCTGCTGGGGTATCAATACGTAACTCATTAATTCCATCGTTAAAATGAGCAATAGCACTGTCTTTTGCAGCCGTTGCTAAGGCTATAATGGCATGCCCGCACATGGTGCTATAACCTTCGTTATGCAGAAAAAGTACGCCAAAGTGGCTACTCTCACGCTCAGGAGCCGTAATTAATGCACCGTACATATCAGCGTGCCCGCGCGGCTCAAACATCAATGCTTTTCGTAAGTCATCAAAACGCGCCAAACAATCAGCACGCTTCTGGAGCATAGTTTGCCCTTGCACATCGCTAAAACCATCAACAATAATCCGAAGGGGCTCACCACCGGTGTGCATATCAAGTGTATTTATTGATAACCAATCATTATTTGGCTGTTGCCAGTGAGAGAATAAAGTATGGGTCATATGTCACTCTTTTTATTTTTTTGTATACAGTATATCTTTTATATTTATACTGCAATCGTTTCAACTCTAGTAATAAGAAAAATGCCAAGTAGTTACCTACTCAGCATCAGGACTGTGTTACTCACAATGAGAATGTGCTTAAACATTTTGTCAGTTTTAGCTTTCGCTTGTTAGGTGATATGTACTAAAACGACAACTTACAGCCACTTACCAGGGAACTTAAAATTCTATACGCGCGGTTAACGATACATACCGAGCGCCTTGTCGGCCTGTAACTAAACCATAATCAGGGTTAAGCTCTAAGCCATTATCACCGTACTGAGCGCGTTCCTCATTTATTGATAGTGCGCTATCACCATCAAATAAGTTATAAACGGTGCCTTTGAGTGTCATATCAGAGCCAAAAAAGTCAGTGTAATAAGTAAGCGACATATCTACGTTAGTTAACCAAGGTAAATTGCCTTTACTACCACGAGGCGCTGGGTTACCGTTTTCATCATAATGCGATGCTTGGTCGTAGTATTTACTAATACACGCATCCCAAGGATTGCCTTGCTCGCAGCTATCTACACCTTCAGGGTGAACTGAGAAGTAACTTTTTGGTCGACCCGATGTTGTTCGCGCAACTAAGCCAACGGTTAATGAGTCGGTAATATTGTAGGCACCGCTAAATTTAATCGCATGGCGGTGATCGTTTGGTAAATTACCATAGCCATGATCCATCAAATCGCCATAGTCATAAGAAGTTGTCCAGCCCGGATCAGCTTGATCGTTGTCGGTTTTCACTAAGCCCTCAGTATTACCGTAACTGTGTGACCATGTGTATGATGTGTTGATCCGTAAATCATCGGTTACATTGCCATCTAAAGTAAATTCAAGCGCCAAATATTTACGCTGTGCTTCAGGTAATGCTAGCTCTTCAGCACTTAAATTCACGTTATCAACTTGCCCATCGCCATCAAAATCATACGACATTTGGATCGCTTCACCTGGGTTATTAAGCACATAATATGAACCTTGACCTACGTTATCGGTGATCCCCATCTCGGCTAGTTTTTTAGCAAGTACAGGACCCACATCGGTGTCTTCAACACTGCGACCTAAATCACGATAGATTGCACGTACACCCGCCGACATAGTATCAAACACTTCTTGCTGATAGCCTATCGTAAACTCATCACTGTACATTGGCTTCAAAGAAGCAGAAGCAATAAGTCCAGGCTCTGTAATGCCACGTTGACGCCAGCGTCTATCACGTAACATATCACCTCTGCTAGGTGAACCATCCGCTAATAAAGTAGGTGAGCCATTGCCTTCTAATTGATCTAATTCGAAATACTCAAACCACTCAATAGATGCCGATCCTTGAGTAATATTCATGTTGGCCGAGACAGGCTGAAAGTAGCGCCCAAAAGTTGCGAATACTTTAGCACTACCATCACCACTTACATCATAGATAGCTTGTAAGCGCGGTGCTATTTGGTTATCAATATCAACAAAAGCGCGGCCATCCGATACGGTGTTTTCAAACTGACTGTAACGCAAGCCCATATTAAGCACTAAATTATCAGTTGCTTGCCATGAGTCATTAATATAAAACGCTAACGAAGTGGTATCTGAATCAACTTCACGGCTACGAACGCGTCGCTCGATAAAGTCACTGCCCAGCGCTGCACCCGAGATATCATTCTCACCTGCGGTTTTTATTGTCCACCAGCCTTGTGCATCACCCACCCCGTTTTGACCTTCAAAGTAATCAACTTTCACGTTGGTGTAGTCAATACCAAACTGAATTGAATGCATATCCAGATCCCAATTGAAGTCAATGCGGGCTTGATCACGGATATACTCTTCTTCAGTGACAGATGAGTTTGTGTGCTGGCTTAACGTTACAAAACCATTTCTCTCATCCCAAACACCAGGATTAGGTGAAGCGACAACATTTTCAACATTTTCAGTTACACGACCAACCACCGCTGATACCGAAAACGTATCTGTAAGGTAACCGTTATAGTTAATACTATATACATTGCCGCCATCTTCGCCTGGCGCATCCACGCCTTGTTGGTCACCTACCACATTATCTTGCCAGTTATAAGCGAATGTTTTGTCAGTCCAAGTGCGTTTATTATTCATCGCAGAGAAACCCACAGAATGGTCTTCGTTTATAAACCAATCTACCTTGGTAAACCAACGGTCTTCATCACGCTCAAAATCAGAGAAAGTCGTTTGCCCTGCGCCCGTTGATTCTTCACGTCGCGGTGCAAATAAACCATAAAAGAACAGGGTATCTTCAATAATTGCACCGCTTGCCCACAGTTGTAGCTCTTTAAAGTCGTAACTGCTTTGTTGTGTATTAGTACTTATAGTACCGCTGTCTTGAAATATTGAGTCATGCTGACTGCGCAAGCTGTCTGGATCCCAACGCACCTCAGCACCAAATTTAAAATCATTATCACCTGATTTTGAAACTGCATTGACAATACCACCTAACGCGCCACCAAATTCAGGGCTTACACCACCCGTTTTAACTTGTGTTTGCGAAATCGCTTCCCAAGGTAGGCGAATAGAGCCTAAGCCTGTACGAATACTCGTTACGTTTAAGCCATTAAAATAGTAGCCATTTTCAGCCGCAGATGAACCACCAAAACTTGACGCACCATTAAAGCTTGAGCCACCTGGGGCTGCTGTACCCGGCGCTAATAAAGCAATGCTTTCAAAGCCTGTGTTTACTGGCATTGCTTTAAGTTCAGCATCGCTAAAAGTTAGCCCAGAGGTAGAAGAGGCCATATCAACACGACGTATAGCAGCACCAGTTACAGCGATACGCTCCATATCTGTTCCGGCTTGAAAAAGTTGTACATCAAGAATAATGGATTGACCAATGGTCACAGCCACATCTTCTTCAACCATTGTTTGATAACCATCTTTCACAATAGTGACATCATAAGTACCCACTGGCACATTACGCAGTAAATAATCGCCTTCAGCATTACTTGTAATGGTATACACAAGACCTTTCGTTTTGTGTTTAAGGGTAATTTTTGCACCAATCAAATCATTGCCAGATTGCGCCACAATATGACCTTTTACAATACTACTGCCATCAACGGCTTGCGCAGCAGGCGCCATCATTAATGCAGCAGTAACCGCCGTTGCTAATAGGGTTTTTACACCCGCTCCCCGAGTTTGCTTTTTATTATATGTAAACATGAAAATGTTCCTTTGATCCTGTTAATTTTTTGTTGTCTGTCTAACCTCTGACGCAAAAAATATACACCCATTACATATTGTATACAATATTAAATATACATTTATTTTTTAAGCTCGTCTTAAAATACCATGTTGTTAATCGCAAGCTGTGCTGAAACATCACCATGAAAAAAATTAAAAAAGCCTGTTATTAAACACTTGTGTGAAATAACTGTGCAATTTACACGCTTCGTTCTAAGCTTATACGCTCAACAAAAAGTGCAGAATCAGCAAAAATTAAAAGGACTCACATGCAAGAGCAGCGCTTAACCATCAAAGTCATGTCTAAAGAAGAAGTGAATATTGCCGTTGAATGGGCCGCGCTAGAGGGCTGGAACCCAGGTCTGCATGACGCACATAGCTATTACCAAGCAGATCCGCATGGCTTCTTAATTGGCTACCTTGGTGATGAGGCTGTGGCAACCATTTCTGTAGTTAAATATAATAGTGACTTTGCTTTTTTAGGCTTTTATATCGTTAAGCCCGAATACCGTGGCAAGGGTTATGGAATGCAAATTTGGCAAGCAGGACTGAGCTACCTAAAAGGGTGCAACATTGCCCTTGATGGGGTAATTGAACAACAAACTAATTATAAAAAATCAGGGTTTTCATTCGCCTACAATAACATTAGGTTTGCCGGAATCGCTGATGGTCAACTAGCAAAAAACGACCATATCATTGAGCTTGCAAGGTTACCATTTTCTGCAATAGCCGATTACGAAAAACCCTTATTTCCCGCTGCGAGAGCTGACTTTTTACAAAGTTGGATAAGCCAAGCTAACTCGCACGCGTTAGGAATTTTAGACAACGATAAATTAGCCGGTTACGGTGTGATCAGAGCGTGTCGCGAAGGGTTTAAAATTGGCCCTCTATACGCGAACACTCCTCAATTAGCTGAGTCGTTGTTTCTCGCATTAAAGGCATCAGTTCCTACAGGTGAAACTATCTACTTAGATGTGCCTAATATAAACCAAGCCGCAATGGCTTTAGCGCAACGCTATAGTATGCAGCCATCGTTTGAAACAGCCAGAATGTATACACAGCAACCCCCCACGACCCCTTTAAGTAAAGTGTTTGGTATAACTTCTTTTGAAATTGGCTAAGCCTAGCACCTATTTATAGCTGCAAGTTTCTCGCGCAGCTTTTGTCTTGCCAAGCATTCATTATTAATCTTTATATTCATATTTTCACAACAGCGAAATCGGCCTTAAACATAAAATGCGAGTTAAGTCACTTTAACGTGGCTCATGTTTGCTCTGCCGTTTTTACTTTCTAAGTACTTTTATACACAAGCTTTATGGAACACTGCTGCTCTGTTAATTCTTACTAAACTCTAAACTAGGTGTCAGATTTATTTTTATCTCGGCTTTGCCAAAGCTAATTTAACTGATACACTCAAACTGTATAATGTATACAATATATATTTATAAGAGGAATGATAATGGAAACGAATAGTAAAGATTGGCGATACACTGTTATGCCAGCTGTATTTACATGGCTAAAAGAAACTGAATCCGGCACTGTTGAAATTGACCTTGAAGCAACACAAAAATACGCTGCAGATATTTTAAAAGTGCAAGGAAAGGGTGGCACTCGCATGGGTGGACTAGTCGGCTCAGGTACACTCGGTGAAAATAGCTATCTAAGCGCGGAGCAGCGCCTTTCTTTACTAAAAGCCCTATCAAGCGTTGCGAAAGAGTACAATGTGCCATTGATCAGTGGCGCGGCGGCTGAGACAAAAGAAGAACTTGCCAAAATAGTTACAGAGCTTGCGACTGTTGGCGTGGATACCGTTATGGTGATGCCACCAAAAACGAAGGAAGCGCCTTGTGATGAACAAATGTATGCGTATTACGCACTTGCAGCAGCGGCTGCAAAAGCAGCGGGCATAACAATAATGCCCTATAACAACCCTGACGCAGCCGGCTATCATGCGCTCTCAACGGATCTACTTACAAGACTTGCCGCCCTGCCGGAAGTCACTGCACTTAAAATATCGACTATCGACGTGTCAGTTATTGAAACAATGATGCTAGAGAACAAAGACTTAAAAGTATTGGCCGGTGTTGACACTGTGACTGTTCATGCAGGCCTTGCTGGCGCATGTGGTGGCATTACAGGTGTTGGGTGCATATTCCCAAAAGCGAGTATTACTATGCAAGAGTATGTAAATAGTGGAGAGTGGACTGAGGCAAATAAAATATCTCAGGCGATGAACTCCCTATCCTACCTTGATGCACAGCCATTACTTTTAGAATACCTTAAGTTTGCTTTTGGCATTCATCATAATGATCTAACTGGCGGGCTTCGCACTTTTGGCAAGAAGTTAACCCAACAGCAAATTGATGATGTTCACACAAGGTATTCCCTAGCAAAAGAACGACTTGAGATCCTCGATTTACTAGACTGATCTTTTAAAGTATTCAAATAGCAAACTCCGTTGTTACGGAGTTTTTTGTATCTACTATTTATTCAATATTCATGCGAATTAAACGTCATAAACACACTAGAAATACCAGTGTTAAGATGGGTGTCTAGTTTATTCTCACTGGCTGCGATGTGATCGCAATAAGGGATTAATAAGTTTTTGCCGTAAGCAACTTGCACAACAGCCGCATCGACAGACGAAGTAAACGGGTTTGTTTATTGATTTTGAATTGACCGTCAATTTAAGAAACGGTCAAAAAGAATATGCAACTAGTGCCTATTGACAGGGTTAAGGCTCATATGTGTTAGGTGAAATTAATCACCGTGCCTCCAGACAGGAAAAGCATACTCTAAACCTTGTTTTTCATGTAAGTCTAAAAGCGGATCTAGTGCATCAAGATCTAATTCTGGCGGTACATCGACTGACATTAAAGAAAACTGGTTGAGAGTCTCAACTTTACAACCTAGCTTTTTAAGCATGTCGATGAAAAAGGTGGTATCTATGTCATTATTATTCATTACCCAGATAACAGAATGACCAGATTCTTTTATAACTTCAAATTCAAATATATGTTCATTTACTTCATCAGGAATAGCTGAAAATATATCGCCATAAGCCAGGTCAGGGATAAAGAAAGGCGCATTAACCAGTTTATAGTTACCATTAATTCTCTTACACCAAGCACCTTCGGCACTTACTGGAGGCCAACCGTTTTCGATATCTAAAGCGAACATTACTTTTTCGGCAGACACTGAACCTCCTTTTCACCTAACGCCGCCATAATTTGCCGCCTGAAGCGCAGCGTAAGGCGGTCAAATTGATGGCTTTGTTATAAGCCGTTTCTCTAGTTTAGTGATGGCCTTTAAGACCAACTCTCTATTCTTTGATGTTTTCAACCACTTAGGTAGCCTAGTAAAATAGGACCACTTTGTACCATCCCCCTCTCTTAGCTGGGCAGCGGTATAAAGTTTAAGTTGTTGCAAGTGCGTTGCCCCATAAGCCCAAACAGTACCGTGACGAGTATTTTCTTTTAACGCTAGCTCTAATCCAAAAAATGGGTCAATGGCATGATCTACGGGTTCAGAACGGGTGAACTTTATCGATACTTCATTTTCTGATTTACACTGAGGACATTTTGATTTAGCAGAATCTCCCATTACCTTCGAAGCATCATCAAATACTTTTTCTACATGCACCCACTGAAATCCACAAGTACCACAAGGTCGACGACCTATCCCTAGGACAGGTCCATGCCAACCATCGCGGTCCGTTTTCAATGAGTGCGAACAGCCATAACACAAGAATGTTGCACGCCAGTCCCGCCAATATGGGTTCCCATTGACAACACCAACACAGTTACACTTCGGACAGATAGCTTCAATTTCTGTTGCCCAATGTAGAAGCGGAAACCCTTGATCCAAATATCTAGTACTCATGATTACCTAAGGCTTATAACGAGCCTGTAGAATAACTCGTTTTAATTTATTTTTATTGATGCATTAACCATAGCCGAGTTCCCATTTTGATTCAATTAGTTACTTCGATTTTACGTAAAATATAAAAAGAGGGTTTGCTGTTGCTTTAATTGGCGTTTTGGAAGGTATGACAGGTGCTTGAGTCGCTATATTTCGGCTTAAAAAGGCTCCCCTTTTTTAATGTAGCCTGTTTTGCAGCTTTTCTATATTATGAACTAAGCAATACAGTTGCCATTGGGCATTCACTTTCGTTTGTCCGCGCAAGGTCAGTTTATTCATGCCTTTATTGACTGTAATATTCCCGAACACCGGCTCTATACACCCGAGTCTTTTGCTGTACTGCCGTCGTCCCATTGGGCTGTCTATTTTGACCTTCATTTTGTCGATATAGCTGAGTTTTTTACGTGATTCATCATTTTTAAACTGTACTTGCCGTCCTGTTTTTATAGGTGGATTTCGCATGCATTGCTGTTGTAGTGGGCATACTTTGCAATCTTTTAAGTAACCGCAGAATCGCGTGTATAGCTGGTTGTGGCTTTTTACATTGATACCACTTCGCCACATCTCATTGCCTGCGGGACAGCGGCAGGTTTGTGTTGCTTCATCATAATGGAAGTCGTCTGAAGTAAATAAGCGTGGCTTACCATTCCGTCTTTTTAATCGGCGCTTTTCTTGCTCTGTTCCGTAGGTTTCGCTGTCTTTAAATAACGGATTTCGTTTTCTAAATTGGTTATCAGCAATGTAGATATCAAAGCCACTTTGCGCCATGAATTCTAGATTCGCTTCGCTGTTAAACCCACTGTCTGCGGTGAACTTAATTGTGTGTTCGTCTGTGATTTTATCGGTGTTTAATTTATCAAGTTGTCGTTTTAATTGCTCAACGGCTGGCTGTAGTGTTTGCTGTTCACCCACTGAGCCCCACGCTTGTGCTTGCAATATAATTTGGTGCTTGTCGTCATTTATCGCAATGCCATTGTAGCCTTGGATTGTGCCTTTTGAGGTGGTCATTTTCGCGCTATCGGGGTCGGTGATATTACTTTTAACAGGCTTGCCTTTACTGCCTGTTTTTTCTTCGTGGGTCGCTAAGAATTCAGTTATTTTAGCTGCACTTTTATCTAGTTTCTCTTTTTGCTTTAAGTCCTGTTCAATGAACTCCTCGCCCAGCCCATCTTGTGATTGGTGACGCTCAATAATACGTTTGCTTGCGCGTTCTAACTTGGCTTTTTTGCGGCCTAGCTCATCGAATGTCCCGCTCCATTCTTTGCTCGCATTCGACTTTAACTTACAGCCATCAATGGCAAACATATTGCAGCCTATCAAACCTTCTTCATCGCATATCATCAATACTTGCGTAAATAGTGGTTCAATCTGTTCATGCATTTTGGCCACGAAACTTGCTATTGATGTGTAATGCGGCTGAATATCCCCCGACACACTCATAAACAAAATATTATTCTCACACGCCTTCGCAATTCGACGACTGCTGATCAAACCATGTGCATAGCCGAGTAAAATAATTTTTAGCATCACTGAAGGCGGATACGCAGCAGCACCTGTTTTGTCGTTGTTATACCACGCGTCAAAGCCCGACAAGTCGAGTTTATTTTCGACAATATAACAAAGGGCATATTCAAATGTTCCCGGCAAAATTTGCTCAGCGAAATTGATAGGAATGAATTTGTTTTGGCAGGATAAGTCTGGCTTGTAGTTGGCCATAACAGTTTACCGTGGGTGAATAATACCTATTAGATCACAGCGAATAGGTAGATTCAAGGTTAAAAAGCAATCAATTAGAAATAGTAGAGTGCGCTCCTAAAAAGGGTAATTCTACAGCTTCAACGCCTCGTTAAGAGGCAAAAAATTGTTGGCTAAAATTAGCGACGAAGGAGCAAAAGCCAACTGTTTTTTGTCCTTTTAAACGACTTGATATGAGTCGATTTCTAGGCTATCAATAACCTCGTCAATCACTTTGAAAATTTCTTTATAAGGTGCCTTAAAGTACTCTCGTTTTGGATTAACTCTAAAATCGCTTAACTTCTCATGAATAAGCTTTTCTGCAAGAACACAGTCATTAACATCCCATTCTTGCATGACGTGAAAATGATCTGGAGAACTGGTGCTACGAGAAAGCTCCTTCGATCTTTCTTCGGGAGTCCTTCTAGTTAAACCAACTTTGAAAACATTTTTATCATGTACTGCGGAGCGCATAACATATATAAACCCTTCATTATTTGTGTTAGATGAATTTGACACAACTTTAACTGAAATAGGTTTATTAGGTGTTTCTTTCCATTCGAGGGTTTTATTAACCCAAGTACGCCCCTGTATTGGTGAATTGTTTTTATCCTCACCTTTAGATTGAAAAGGTAATTTTTTCCAGTAACCGGACGTTTCAACTCTTAATTCTGGGGCTAAAAATTCTCTGCGTGAAGGAGAATTACGATTAATAGGCTGAATGCTCTCAACGTTTCTAAAAGCTATCTTCAAATCAATTTTGGCTAGTTTATTAGTTTTTTTAAAACTTGGTTTATTTCTTTTTTGGCCAAATTCAGTCGGGTGCCTCTCTATGGAAATTGTATCTTCATATTCATTTCTAAAAACAGGGAGAAATAATGCTGTTTTACACAATTCGAATAATGGATTGTATTCTTCAATTTTGGTATTTTGTTTTTTAAACGCATCTTCAAGCTCTTCAGAATGAAAGTTTCCATCATGATCTAGATAACAATCCATATCATCACTGAAACCAGTAAAACTTCTACCCGCATCTTGATATATATAACGCGCATCGATAGTTGATGACTCCAGATCAAAGCGAACTAGAACTATAGTTCTCCATAAATTACTATTTGGAAGCAAAGGTACGGCTTCAACTTTTAAGGATTCGTCAGGGTTTATTCCGTTAAAACACTGTGCTTTAGACATATCAATATCTAAAGATTTAGTCTTTTCATTCAGGTCGCATTTTTGCCCTGCTAACATAGCAACTGACACTTCATTTTTATGCTTAACAAGTGATATAGATAAAATGCCAAATTCTTCATCTGCAGTAGTGGAAAACAAAGAGTTAGAAGGATCATCAACAGAATTAAATGAATAAATTGTACCATCTTCAACAAATTCATTTAGGTTACTTAGATCACTGGGGCAGTCTTCCGAAGTAACAAAATCAAGAAAATCATCGAAAGAGAAAATACAATCAATTTCATTATTAATAATAAAAGTTGCTGATGGCGGGATAAAAGTATTGAAAGCCTCAACTACATTGAATGAGCTAGGGAGTTGATGTAAAGAATGATTGAAAACTCTATTGTTATATTCGGTATTGTATTCTCGTAATAAAGTATCGGCTGGCAAGCCAGCTCCATTTAACTCTTGTACTTCGCAAGTGGCTACAGCTTCGTTGAATATTTTCTTCGTATACTCTTTTACAAACGGATTGTTCTCATTTTTTTTAATGTGCTTTTGTAAAATATGCCACTCAGGGGTTCCTTCACGAGGAACTGCTACTTTCCCTATTTCTTTCATTCGATCGTGATGCACAGAGCGCTCCATTAAGACTCATAACGTCTTAGTATTTATAC
>NZ_PNDT01000002.1:0-3384 GCF_005886375.1 Pseudoalteromonas sp. S1727 | reverse complement strand
TTGGTGATCAAGTGATCGGTAAAGTACAAGCCGGTGGCAAGCCTGCTTCAGCACCTGCTGCAAAAGAAGAAGCGGCACCAGCAGCGGATTCAAGCGATAGCTCAGATGTATTAACGCCATCTGTACGTCGTTTAATCGCCGAAAAAGGTTTAGATGCGTCTAAAATCAAAGGCACGGGTAAAAACGGTCGTGTTACTAAAGAAGACGTTGATACTTTCTTAAAAGCACCAGCACCGGCTACAAAAGCAACTGAAGCAGCTGCACCAGCTCCTATGGGCGACCGTACACAAAAACGCGTTCCTATGACACGTTTACGTAAAACGATTGCTAACCGCCTTCTTGAAGCGAAGAACTCAACTGCAATGTTAACTACATTCAACGAAGTAAACATGAAGCCAATCATGGATCTTCGTAAGCAGTATCAAGAAGTGTTTGAGAAACGTCACGGTATTCGTTTAGGTTTCATGTCTTTCTACGTGAAAGCTGTAACTGAAGCACTGAAACGTTTCCCTGATGTAAATGCATCAATTGATGGTGATGATATTGTTTATCACAACTACTTCGATATCAGCATTGCAGTTTCTACGCCACGTGGTCTTGTGACGCCAGTATTAAAAGATTGCGATAAGCTTTCTGTTGCTGAAATCGAAAAAGGTATTCGTGAATTAGCACTGAAAGGTCGTGACGGTAAGCTTACGCTTGACGATATGACGGGTGGTAACTTCACTATCACTAATGGTGGTGTGTTCGGTTCATTATTATCAACACCTATCATCAACTTGCCACAGTCATCTATTTTGGGTATGCACAAAATCCAAGATCGTCCAATGGCAGTGAATGGTAAAGTTGAAATTTTACCAATGATGTATTTGGCCTTATCGTATGATCATCGCCAAATCGATGGTAAAGAATCTGTTGGTTTCTTAGTGACAATTAAAGAGTTGCTTGAAGATCCAACGCGCTTATTACTGGATGTTTAATCTAGTTGTATAAAATCTAAGCTGTGAGTCATATTCACAGCTTTTTTTTTGCGTCTATTAGTCTAACTGGGGTTTTCATGTTAAGCCTTGGGATCTATACTAGTTGCGCAATTTGGGATAGCTGTTTATTTGCATAAATATTCAGCTCTTTTAGTATAAAAAATTGGATAAAGCATCATGAATTTGCATGAGTATCAGGCAAAACAACTTTTTGCCGAATATGGTTTACCAGTTTCTCAAGGTTTCGCGTGCGATACACCTGAAGAAGCTGCAGCAGCTGCCGAAAAAATTGGCGGCGATATGTGGGTTGTTAAAACTCAGGTTCACGCAGGTGGACGTGGTAAAGCTGGCGGTGTAAAGCTAGTTAAAACTATCGACGAAGTTAAAGCGTTTGCAGCTAACTGGTTAGGTAAAAACCTAGTTACTTACCAAACAGACGAAAATGGTCAGCCAGTTGCTAAAATTTTAGTAGAAAGCTGTACTGATATCGCCAACGAATTGTATTTAGGTGCAGTTGTTGACCGTGCATCTCGCAAAGTTGTTTTCATGGCGTCTACTGAAGGCGGTGTTGAAATTGAAACTGTTGCTGAAGAAACACCAGAGCTTATCCACAAAGCTGAGATCGACCCATTAGTAGGTCCTCAAGCTTATCAAGCACGTGAACTAGGCTTCAAATTGGGTCTTAACCCAACACAAATGAAGCAATTTGTTAAGATCTTCATGGGTCTTGGTCAAATGTTCACTGATTTTGATTTCGCATTACTAGAAATCAACCCGCTTGTGATCACAGATGAAGGTAATCTTCACTGTCTTGATGGCAAAATCGGCATCGATGGTAATGCACTTTACCGTCAACCTAAAATGCGTGATTTCCACGATCCATCTCAAGAAGATGCGCGTGAAGCACATGCTGCAAGCTTTGAACTTAACTATGTTGCATTAGACGGTAACGTTGGTTGTATGGTTAACGGTGCAGGCCTTGCGATGGGTACTATGGACATCGTAAACCTACACGGTGGCAAGCCAGCTAACTTCCTAGATGTTGGTGGCGGCGCGACTAAAGAGCGTGTATCTGAAGCATTCAAAATCATTCTTTCTGATGACAACGTTAAAGCTGTTTTAGTTAACATCTTTGGCGGTATCGTACGTTGTGACATGATTGCTGAAGGCATCATTGGCGCAGTTAAAGAAGTTGGTGTAAACGTACCAGTAGTTGTACGTTTAGAAGGTACTAACGCTGAGCTAGGTCGTGAAGTTCTTAAGAATTCAGGTCTAGATATCATTGCTGCTGAATCACTAACAGACGCGGCTGAAAAAGTTGTTGCTGCTGCGGAGGGCAAATAATGTCTGTATTAATCAATAAAGATACAAAAGTTATCTGTCAAGGTTTCACCGGTGGCCAAGGTACTTTCCACTCTGAGCAAGCGCTTGAGTATGGTACACAAATGGTTGGTGGTGTAAGCCCTGGTAAAGGCGGTCAAACGCACCTTGGTCTTCCAGTATTTAACACTGTACGTGATGCTGTAGAAGCAACTGGCGCTACTGCATCAGTTATCTACGTACCAGCTCCTTTTTGTAAAGATGCGATCTTAGAAGCAATCGATGCTGGCATCGAGCTAATTGTTTGTATCACTGAAGGTATCCCAACCCTTGATATGGTTGACGTTAAAGTTAAGCTTGACGCAACGGGTACTCGCATGATCGGTCCTAACTGCCCAGGTGTTATTACTCCGGGTGAAACTAAGATTGGTATCATGCCTGGTCACATCCACAAGCCTGGTAAAGTAGGTATCGTTTCTCGTTCTGGTACTTTAACTTACGAAGCGGTTAAACAAACTACTGATGCTGGTTTCGGTCAGTCTACGTGTGTAGGTATTGGTGGCGACCCAATTCCTGGTACTAACTTTATCGACGTTTTAGAAATGTTCGAAAAAGATCCACAAACTGAAGCGATCGTGATGATCGGTGAAATCGGTGGTACTGCAGAAGAAGAAGCTGCACAGTACATCAAAGCAAACGTTACTAAACCTGTCGTATCTTACATTGCTGGTGTTACTGCACCTGAAGGTAAGCGTATGGGTCACGCTGGCGCAATTATCGCTGGTGGTAAAGGTACTGCTGATGAGAAATTTGCTGCATTAGAAGCTGCGGGCGTAAAAACTGTACGTTCACTTGCTGATATCGGTAAAGCACTTAAAGAAAAAACTGGCTGGTAATAACTGGCTATTGTTTGAAAAAAAGGCTCACAACGTGAGCCTTTTTTATTTAGTTTTCCATAAATTGACTTCAATATTTAATACCAATCGTGTTAAGTTACTGACCATTTATAACGCAGTTAGCGCTTTATTTAGCCCGCTAGAATGGTTAAATATTTAAGTCGATTAGTATAAGAGCCTTGCTCCCT
>NZ_PNDT01000199.1:0-351 GCF_005886375.1 Pseudoalteromonas sp. S1727 | reverse complement strand
AAGATGACACTATCAATGCCGCCGCAGCACCAAGGGTTCGCATTAGCGGCGCCACTGATGCTGCACATGGTCAGATAGTTACTGTCGTCGTGACTGATTCTCAAGGCACAGCAATTGAATTAACAGCTGTCGTTGAGAACGGTGAATGGCTCATTGAAAACTTTGACTCTCGATTCCTCATAGATGGTGATATTACTGCAACTGCAAGTGTCGAAAACCGCGCAGGAAACAGCAATCAAGCTACAGATACTGCACAAAAAGACGTAGCAGCAAGGATCACAATCGAGCTAAGTGATACAGATCTTGCAGATCAAGTGATCAATGAAAATGAAGTCACCAGCAATAATAGCT
>NZ_PNDT01000198.1:0-675 GCF_005886375.1 Pseudoalteromonas sp. S1727 | reverse complement strand
ATGGACTGATCACTTGAGCAATGGCTTGTTGGATCACTCTGTCGATAACAGCAGGGATCCCAAGCATTCGCTCACCGCCATCAGGTTTGGGTATCATCACGCGTTTGACTGGCAAAGGTTGATAAGTGCTGTTAAGTAATTGTTGTTTAATACCCAGCCAATGTAACTTAGCGAAGTGATTAAATTCCTCAATACTCATATTATCAATACCCGCAGCCCCTTTATTGCGCTTAACATGTTGCCATGCTGCACCAATATTGTGGTTGCTTAGTACCCTTGCCATCAGGTCATGATCTGTTTGGCTATATTCATTCGAGGTATTATTCACAGTAGAACGCTGTTCATCACTATCACAACACGGTGATTTATGTGAATTCAAGTTCATTTGTAGTATCTCCTCTGGTTAAGATGTTCAGGCCTTCACCGTGTCCCCTCCATTACGATGGGCGTTTGGCTACTATGCCGTCTGCTGACTTCTGATAAATCACTCTAGCGATTACTCGATAAAGCGCGTCTAAACTAACGCTTGTTTACTGCTATTTCGCTCGCTGTAGGTCGCAGCCACCAAAGCGCCAAGGGTTGATCAACCAGTCCCTAACTGGTAATCCCCAAGCGTTAGCGCGGATGCGTGTTTATCAGATCTCCCCCCTTTTTACCAATAAAGAACATGTGCAT
>NZ_PNDT01000197.1:0-214 GCF_005886375.1 Pseudoalteromonas sp. S1727 | reverse complement strand
CACCGGCATCTTTCATGGCTTCGCCGATGGATTGGCTCAAGGTCATCATTTGCGTTTGCAGTTCCATCACCATTTTAACTTGCATTTCTACTTGCGCTTTTACAGCTTTATCATCTTGATTTTGTTGCGCTTGTAATTTACTCAGTTGTTCTTTAGCTTGCTCTAGTTGTTGTTTGAGTCTTTCAAGTTGCTCAATCATTTTTTGAATATACTC
>NZ_PNDT01000196.1:0-464 GCF_005886375.1 Pseudoalteromonas sp. S1727 | reverse complement strand
ACCCTAAAATTATCTTATATCATGGCATTTAAATCTTTTCGCGCACATAAAAAAGCCACTAACAAAGTAGTGGCTTGGTGAGAGTCGAACTCATTGAATAACTAATTTGGCTCACGAAGATGGAAAATTTGGCACTTGTTACCCAAATTAGGTTGTTGTGCAAAGTTAGTGTTTTCCGCAAGGCCGCAATCACTTAAACCAAGCGCTTGATTTGTGTAACGGTTGATCAACATCACCCCGCCACCATCTACTGGTGCAATTCGCCATTGTGCTGTTTTGGCTTCACACGAAGCCATTTCAACATTGGCACCGGGTACTAAGGCATTGTTTGCCACCCCGGCACAAAAATCACTGTTAAGGTCTTGTTTTAAAGCAACGTAACCAGTATCTGTTGGTGCAAAAAACCACTGTTGGGCATCGCTATGGGTAAATGCTTGTTGCTCAACATTCGTGCCTGCTTTAAC
>NZ_PNDT01000195.1:0-435 GCF_005886375.1 Pseudoalteromonas sp. S1727 | reverse complement strand
GTTCAAGTGCTTTATCTATGGTTGCTTGCGTATCAAACGATAAGCGCGCATCAACTTCAGTTGATACTAAACCTGGCACTTGCGCCATTAAGTTTGCACCAATCAATACTGATAACTTATCTGCGGCTTTACTGATCACTTGTGCTTTGTCATTGGTTTGTTGCTTAGCCCAAGCGACAGCTTCAACAGCCAGTGGACGATACTTTTCAATGTTAATGGCATTGAGCAATAACGATGGGTTTGTTGTGGCATCTTGCGGTTTATATTGATCGATCGCTTCAAAATCACCGGTATCAGCAACCACAGTGGTCATGGTTTTTAATTGTTCTAATTGGCTAGACATAGACATCCTATTTTCATCATACAAAATAAATTAACGGCTTTTAGCATTGCTTTTGACATGGTTTAAAGCCCCTTATTAGTGCAAAACATGAG
>NZ_PNDT01000194.1:0-784 GCF_005886375.1 Pseudoalteromonas sp. S1727 | reverse complement strand
CCATAGATAAAGCACTTGAACTTGTTGCGCTATATAAAGAGCAAGATATTGATACCTCACGCGTATTGATCAAAATCGCCTCTACATGGGAAGGTATTCAAGCAGCAAAAATACTTGAACAACAAGGTATTCGTTGTAACTTAACGCTGGTATTCGCGTTTGCTCAAGCTCGTGCCTGTGCTGAGGTAGGTGCATACCTAATCTCACCATTCGTTGGTCGAATTCTTGATTGGTATAAAGCCAATAATGCTGATACCGACTTCAGTGGTGCTAACGATCCTGGCGTGCAATCAGTGACGCACATTTATGACTTTTTCAAAAAGCATGATTATAAAACCATCGTTATGGGCGCAAGTTTCAGAAACATCAACGAAATTCAACTACTAGCAGGCTGTGATAGATTAACTATCAGCCCTGGTCTATTGTCAGAGCTGGCAGCAACAGATGCGCCTTTAGTACGTCAACTTACTCCTACAACTGAAACAGTTGCGGCGCCTGAGCCTATGAGTGAGCAAGCGTTCCGCTGGGAAATGAACCAAGATGCAATGGCAACAGATAAACTAAGCCAAGGCATTCGTCAGTTTGCAATTGACCAAGAAAAGCTTGAAGCCATTTTAGCTGAGCTAGTCTAAATCATTAACTAAATTGCGCTCTTGATGATCAATCATTATCAAGAGTTCGAATTAAATACATAAAAAAGCCCGCTGATTTAATTAAATCAGCGGGCTTTTTATCAGGTAAAACTTTTAACTTAGATGTCGCTTAATAACGCATTTGCGTTTGC
>NZ_PNDT01000193.1:0-736 GCF_005886375.1 Pseudoalteromonas sp. S1727 | reverse complement strand
ATCGGCAACGCAAACCGATAGCGCTGGTAATATATCACCCGCAGCAACCACAGCCATCACATTGGATAATACTGCGCCAACAGGGCATGCGGTAAGTGTGGATCAGAGTGTAATAAATACCAGTAATGAATCTGCAATAAGCGCGACCTTAACGGGTCTTGAGGGCAGTGGTACGCTTAGTTATCAAGTAAGTGACGGTAGTAGCTCTGTCAGTGGTACAGCAACGATCACTGCTGCAACACAGCAAATAACAGGTGTTAATGTGACCTCATTGGCTGAGGGGGGGCTCACTTTTTCAGCCCTAGTAACTGATGCTGCGGGAAATGTCAGCCCTGCCGTTACTGCTACAGTAACCAAGCAATATAATGTTGCGCCGGTATTAAGTGGTTCGCCATCCACTTCGACAGCGGAAGATACAGCTTATAGCTTTATACCCACACTGACAGACAGTGATACGGGTGATACCCACACCTTTAGCATCATCAACAAACCAAGCTGGGCGAGTTTTAATGCCAGCACAGGTGAGTTATCGGGTACACCGGATAACAGCCATGTTGGCAGTTATGCAGCGATTACCATCAGTGTGAGTGATGGCACAGTGAGCGCAAGCTTAGCGCCGTTTACCTTAGCAGTGACTAACACCAATGATGCGCCTGTTGGGCAAAACTTTAGCTTTAATCTTGATGAAGCTGCAACGCTTACCGTGGCGCTGGCTAATGGCTTATTAAGTAATGCC
>NZ_PNDT01000192.1:0-271 GCF_005886375.1 Pseudoalteromonas sp. S1727 | reverse complement strand
TTTAAGCTTTAGTATTATCAATAAACCAAGCTGGGCCAGCTTTAATACCAGCACTGGTGAGTTATCGGGTACACCGGATAACAGCCATGTGGGCAGTTATGCAGCGATTACCATCAGTGTGAGTGATGGCACAGTGAGCGCAAGCTTAGCGCCGTTTACCTTAGCAGTGACTAACACCAATGATGCGCCTGTTGGGCAAAACTTTAGCTTTAATCTTGATGAAGCAGCAACGCTTACCGTGGCACTGGCCAATGGCTTATTAAGTAATGCC
>NZ_PNDT01000191.1:0-1984 GCF_005886375.1 Pseudoalteromonas sp. S1727 | reverse complement strand
TAGGTTCTAGGTTCTAGGTTATAGGTTCTAGGTTCTAGGTTCTAGGTTCTAGGTTCTAGGTTCTAGGTTCTAGGTTAATCACAAAGGTATAACAATGAAGCAAGTGATCAAGGTACATCATCATACCGTTAGTAAAACCCTTGATGTTTATTTTGACGATGACAGCCATTGCACCTTTAGCTGTGAGTTCTTACGTGTTCATTCACCGTCCGCCGAAGTACAAGGCCACGGTAACGAACCGATGAAATTAGTCCTTAATAAGCAATCAGTAAATATTAAACACATTGAACCCGTCGGCCACTACGCACTGCGTTTAGACTTTAATGATGGCCACAACAGCGGCTTATTCAGCTGGGCATACTTCACCCACCTACAAGCCCAACATGATGAGCTATGGCAAACCTACCAACAACGTCTCAAAGAGCATAATGCCAATAAAGACAGCGTACCGATCAAGTTTGTACCTTAAAGAAGCTTTAAGCGATAAGCGGTAAGTTTTAAGCTGCTCGGCGTTAAAGTTGATTATGTGATTGTGGTTGAGTGTAGTGAAGATAATCAGAAGGCGCTAGGTAACTAGGTTTTAGGTTTTAGGTTTTAATAAGCCCTAAATAGTCTGAATAAGTTTTAACTTGTTCTGTCAGGTTAAAGAGCTTCAACCACATCTGACAGTCGCGTCTGTGCCAATAGCGAATGATGGGAGCCTTATTCTCTTGTTATACAATTTTTACCTCAATTCGGAAAGACTAACCTTCGCTTGCCCTACTTTAACTTGAAGTGAGTCTAATTGTTCCCCAAGATTAGCAACATTAAAACCAATTGAAAACTTGTTATCCGGTAGTTTAGGATGAACTACATTAAACTTATTAAGAAGTGCTGTCATATCCAACTGGCTTTCAAACTTAGCAGCTACTTTCCCTCTCAGCAAATATAAATCACCATCTTCCCCCTCAACTTCGCCACAATGAACAATATCTAATACTTTGTATATTGTGCTTACTTTTCTACTACTTGTAACAACACAAGCTAAGTCTCCTTCTTTGATATTTCCCCAATCAACATTGTTGGCATTATTAATCTGGGTCAAGGACAAATCAAAGATTACATTATCGTAATTGGGATAGACTTTTCTATATTTTCGGTCGTGGATATTATTAAATATGAACATCGCCACCTCCTAATCAAATTACTAACACTTTAAATTTCTTGCTAAAATTACAATAGATAACAAGCAAAAGCCAACAGTTTCTTTCCGTTTTGGCAACTTATAAACATACTTGAAGCTACTTGATTGGGTTAGGTTTTACCTGAGCTTCAGATGTGACACCACTATAATTAGGAGTTCCCATAATATCAGGTTCATGGAAGACGATTACCTCTTTTGATTTAAGTCCATCATCACGACCATGTAGGTGTTTTCTAATATCAATGAGAATGTTTCGAACATCCTTTGCACCGGGTTTATGAGAAAGACAATTAGATAAATCCTCTGCGAGCTCTTTAGGCAACCATAAAAATGCTTGAAAGGTTAGCTTGTTGAGTTGATGGTAATCGAGCTTTCCATTTTTTTTAAGCCACTCAGCAAGTAGATCGGCTACGACTTCACCTTTTAACCTCATTTCTTTTTGGCTTTCAACCTCAAGAATCTTTTTATCGTATTCGTGCTTCACTGACCAACGCAATCTTGTAGCAATCCACGAGCGTAATAAAAAAGCAACAGCAACAGTTATGCTAACTGTTGAGAGGGAACTTAGTAAAGCGACTGCAACATTTTCCATTTGATACTCTGAGTTTATAACGAGCCTGTAGAGTAACTCGTTTTTAATTTATTTTTATTGATGCATCAACCATAGCTGAGTTGCTATTTTGATTCAATCGCTTAGTAACATTCGTGTTAGATTATCGATCATTTAAACATGCCAATACTAAGCGCTACGTTTCCCTCATTTGCTTCTCATTCTCTTCCCTTTGTGCAAAAAATCTTTAA
>NZ_PNDT01000190.1:0-4659 GCF_005886375.1 Pseudoalteromonas sp. S1727 | reverse complement strand
ATGGCTGAAGCCATTTCCTACTCGGACACCTCGTAGGAGAGCGCTTTAGCGCCGATTAATTGACCCTCGCTAACTTTACGCTAGTCAGCTCGCAAACGGCTTCACTTTCTTCCAGACAAAAAAATGCCACCTTTCGGTGGCATTACACACGGGATTATTTCTACATTATAGAAATTCTTTTCAAAAATTAGGTTCTAGGTTCTACAAACAAAGTTTAACTTTAACCTTGCAACTTTATCCTTTCACCTTGTAGCTTGTCTATTTCCAGCTTTTCATTTTATGCCCTTTAACAGCATAGAAAAGAATGAATAAATAACAAGGTAACATAACGATATAAGCGCCTTGCTGAGCTTCAGCTGAGTCTACACCGCCACTTGCGAGGCCCCAGAATAATGGACCAAACGCGCCACCGGCTATCCCCATTACGAGTAAGCCCGAGCCAACACTGGTTAATTTACCTAAACCAGATAACGCCAGTGGCCAAACTGCTGGCCATACGATTGCATTTGCAAATCCTAGCACAGCTATCATCAATAGTGTATCAGGTAATTGTACTTCTAAGCCTAGAGTCGTAGCTATAACCACTGAGCTTGTATCACTAAATACCACCGCAAGTGTTAAAATACAGCCCAAAATCGCAGATACACTTAAAGCCGCTTGCTGTGAAATTACACGTGGGATAAGTGCTATACCTAAAATATAACCAAGTACCATACATCCCATAGTATAGGAAGTCATTACACTGTACTTTTCAACACCTAGTGATAATGCAAACGTTCCGATGGTATCACCAGCAATGACTTCTACGGCCACGTACACAAACAATGCCACTACACCTAATGCAAGGCTCGGGTGTGCCAGAGCCGCTTTAACTTGGCCTTGCGCACCTTGCTCTTCATCATCGAGTAATTCTGGCAGTGGCATTTTAGTAACGGCAAAACCTAGTACACCAATAAATAAAGCCATGCCTAAATATGGGTAGATAAGACTGTTTGCCATTGAGTCAATTTCAGCTTGTGATAAGTCTTTACCCACAAGACCTGTAAATTCACTTAAAATCAAAGCAGTAAACACGATTGGTGCAATTACGCCTGCACCTTTATTTAATATGCCCATAATGCTTACACGAGCAGCGGCTGATTCTTCAGGCCCAATGCGTACCACATAAGGATTAACAGCAGTTTGTAGTAATGTTTGACCGGCACCCATTACTAATTGCGCGAATAAAAATAGTGCAAAAACTTGAGTTTTAGCTGCAGGAATAAACAGTAGGCCTGCAACCATCATGGTTGCCATACCAATAGCCATACCATTTTTGTAACCGACTTTACGGATGATCATCGCCGATGGTACTGCGGTGAATGTTACCGCAATATAAAATGAGAATAAAATGAGTGATGCTTGAAATGGGGTCAACTGCAATACTTGCTTTAAGTAAGGCATAAGTGAGCCATTCAACCAGGTTGCAAAACCTAGAATAAAGAATAACGTGGCAACTATGGCCATGGGTATAAAATTACTTTGTTTGTTAGTTTTTGACACAGTGACTTCCATAAAACTTCTTCTTGTTGCGAGCTATCGTTATAATTATTTGTTTCAATTAAGCCCTTCGGGACTTAAAACGACGATTAGCGTTGCTGCATTATGTAACACTTAAGCGAGAAATCAATAACACTCTCGCAACAAAAATGACAGCGCTGCCATAAAACTTTACGTTAATTGCCGCCATATTACTAGTAACTATTTACTTTACAATGGCACAAAAAAGGGCCAATTAGGCCCTTTCAAAACAAAAGTTCTTACTAATACATTAATTTATATGAGTAATTCGACTTTTCAGTTGGCTATTTAAACTGCTGCGCAATGCCACTGATTGCTGTTTAGAAACACTGATCGGAGCTGTATACTGCTGCCAAGTTGCGCCATTATCCAAACTATATTCAGTATTTAAATAAGCAAATGGTGTATTTACTTCAAGCTTACCATTGTTGATCACGCCTCCTGGCACGGGTAAATGCAAGTTAACACCCGAGCTTGCCAATTTAGTAAGCTCCTTTAACCCGACCGCAGCTGAAAATTGCGCCCAATCTTTTGCACGACTATTACTATCAACTTGCTCGCCTTCCCATGGCGCTTTGTACCATGCTCGCTCTGCAACCGATAAAATACGCGGGAAGATCATTGCTAATACTTGCTCTTCTGTGCGGATCGTTTCTGACCAAACCTGTCCTTGCATACCAAGAATGTTTTCTGGTTTTTCCAACTTTGGTAATGGTCGACCAACTAACGCTTCTAGGTTGTCGATAGGTTCACGAGTCCGAGTGTAATCAGCATTTGCATAAACATCATCTGGCATGTAGTTAAATGCTTTTTGCGTATCGGTGTAGCGTGTAGCCCAATAATAACCACGCTCTTGCGGGTGCGCTTCATATGGGTGATCAAAGTATAAGTGTGTACCATGAGATAATATCACTTGGTATCCCGCGTTCGCTAAACGATAAGCTCGGTCTGCAACACCCCATTCCCAAATGTTATCCCAGACGTTTGCAGTAAAGGTTTTATTTGGAAATTCATCGCGCTTAAATGGATTTGTGCGGTCATACATTAAACCATCTTCCCATGCGCCTGGTGAAATACCACGTTTTTCCAGCAACTTAGCAACACGCTGTGTAAAGTATGGCTTTAAATCTGCGGGTCCTGCTACACCGTTATTTGGATCAGCAAACATTGCTTGGCAGATTGGTGAGCCAACCCATGAGCCCGCGCCTACTTCATCACCACCAAAGTGTAAATTAGTTAACTGTACACCCGCCTCACGGTACATTTGTTGTAGTTCGTAGGTTACCTTGTCTAAAAAGGCATAAGTTGAGTCCATACACACATTCATTGAATTATCTTTGTAGTTTTGCACCGTCATATACACTGAGGTGTCTTTTGGATCATTCAATAAATATTGCGTTGCCGCACTGATATCAACCTGTTGAATTTCTTTATCTGTTTGCTTTGTATTTACTAAGTTATTTTTAGCGGCTTGTTTAGCTTCATCACTTAGCTTGTGGTAGCGTGCTTCCATTGCTTTTATAGAGGCACGAGCATGACCTGGCCCTTCAATTTCAGGAATAATTTGAATATGACGGTCTTTCGCAAACTTTAATAGCTCAATAAACTCTGCACGGCTTAAATATCCGTTTCCTGAGCCAGACTTAAATGGCCCTGTACCTAACTGTGTTAATAGGCACTCTCTCTCTTCAAGATCAAAGCAACGATATCCACCAACTTCTGTTAGCTCTGGTAAATCAGGAATTTCTAAACGCCAACCTTCATCTTCCGAAAAATGCCAGTGTAGTTTGTTCATTTTATAACGTGCCATTTGCTCAACAAGTTTGAACATAGCGTCTTTGCCGTGATAGTTGCGGCCATTATCGTAATGCATACCACGCCAACTATAACGCGGGCTATCTTCGATCTCTAACTGTGGAACTGTAACGGCCCCCTGGCTATTTGCAGGTAGTAAATTAAGCAAACTTTGCATGGCATAGAACACGCCAGCGTTATCACTACCTACAATTTCAATGCGTTTGTCTTCAATCTCTAACGTGTAGCTCTCTGACTTTCCTGCAGCCAATTGTGGGTTTACTTTTAAGCTGATCAACTTTTCTTTATTGGTTTTAATGTGATCTGGCTGGGCTTTTAATGTAAGTCCGTAATCATCTTGTAAGTCTTGCATAAAGACGATTACTTCGTTTTTTAATTGACCTTGGAAACTAATTTGCCAATTATTATCTAGTGTTGCTGTGCCACGGTTAAACTCTACTTTTTGTGGTTGTGGAATAATCCGTTTCAATGCATCTTCTTTTGAAACTTTGCTACTACTAGCTTGATTGCGTTCAAAACGAATTTCAGGTGTGATCAACACAGTGCGATCTTGCGGTTGATTATAACGACGTAATTGATTTTCGCGCTCAAATGGGGCCACGAACTGACTCATATCTTCGCTGTCGGTATTTGCAAAAATAGCTGGCTTATGATCACCCGATACAAAAAATGCACGGGGCATAAAATCGGTATAAGCAACAATAAAGGCTTGTGCATCAAATTCAAATTCTAAGCTTTTGCCTGCTGCAAGCCCTTTGAATTTTTTTGTAGGTGTAATACGGTGTAAATCACCATTAACATGCTCAATATTTAAACCTGCAACAAGCTCAGTGCTTATTTTACGCACCGAGTGGATATACAGCTGCCAATCGCTCTCCCCTGCAGGAAGTGCTACATCAGACTGGTTGTTTAGTGTAATTTTCCCCAAAAAACCAGCATCTTTATTATGAAAATTATCGACGACGGCAAATGTTAGGGCGGTTTCTTTTGCAAAGTTATTCACTTCAGTTTGCGAAAACTGCGCCTGCGCCAATAACGGCATCATCGCGATCAAACTCGCTAAAGTTCGCTTTTTAAAATCCATTACTCTCTCCTCGTTGTATACCCTAAGATTACGCATTTCCCCCCGCGTAATCTCTTATTATTATTTATTTACTCCTCCCCATCATATAAAAGATAAAATGACAGCGCTATCATTAATTGAAATTAAAGCTATCAGCTATCAGCTATCAGCTATCAGCTATCAGCTATCAGCTATCAGCTATCAGCTATCAGCTATCAGCT
>NZ_PNDT01000019.1:0-17108 GCF_005886375.1 Pseudoalteromonas sp. S1727 | reverse complement strand
ACTAACTATTTTAAAAGCGCTGTATAACTACGCACAGAGTATGTAAGCGGTAAGCGGTAAGCGGTAAGCGGTAAGCGGTAAGCGGTAAGCGGCTTGATGTTAATAAATAAAGCGCCTTAGTCAATATGATTTAAGGCGCTAAGCTACAATTAAAGTTATTAATTTTTATGCAGTGCTTCAATACGCGCTAACAAGCTTGACGTATCATAGCGGCCGCCACCGAGGGCTTGTACATCAGCGTAATATTGATCAACCGTTGCAGTCATCGGTAACGTAGCGCCATTGCTTTTTGCTTCATCAAGGGCAATACCTAAGTCTTTACGCATCCAATCGACTGCAAAACCAAATTCGTATTCACCCGCTAACATTGTTTTATGACGGTTCTCCATCTGCCAAGAGCCTGCCGCACCTTTTGCGATAGTCTCAATTACTTTTTCGCCATCAAGGCCTGCTTGCTTGGCAAAATGTAACCCTTCGGCTAAACCTTGCACAACACCTGCAATACAAATTTGATTCACCATTTTACATAATTGACCAGAGCCTACCTCACCCAATAATTGGCTAAAGCGACTAAATGCCGCCATCACGGGTTGTACTTTTGCAAACACCGCAGCATCACCGCCAGCCATTACCGTGAGTACACCATTTTCGGCCCCCGCTTGACCACCTGATACCGGCGCATCAATAAACGCGATGTTTTGTAATGCCGCCTTTGCAGACACTTCGCGTGCAACTTCAGCAGACGTTGTAGTGTGATCCACTAATATAGTGCCATCAGCCATGCCAGTAAGCACACCATTTTCGCCATAAACCACTGAACGTAAGTCGTCATCATTACCTACGCACATAAACACTATATCCGCGCCTTTGGCTGCAAGTGCAGGGGTAAGTGCCACTTCGCCCGAATATTGCTGTGCCCATTGCTCTGCTTTGGCTGTAGTGCGGTTGTATACGGTAACAGTATGACCTGCATTAACTAAGTGACCCGCCATTGGATAACCCATAACACCTAAACCGATAAACGAAACATTCATTGACATAAAACTGTCCTAATTCAGTGGTAACTTAAAAAGATACTTTGATTATCTCAACCGAATAGTAAAAAAGCGAATGAAAAAGTCTTCATTAAATTTCTTCATGGACGGTTCACAGCAGGTACACTATGGATAGCATCTATCAATTCAGCGCCCCACTTTATAACGGCGAGGATTTTTCTCTTAGCCAATTAAAAGGTAAAACCATTTTAATCGTTAATACCGCCAGTAATTGCAATTTTTCGGTGCAATTAGCTGCACTAGAAAAGCTGTATCAGCAATATAAAGCCAGTGGTTTTATTGTGCTGGCATTTCCGTGTAATCAGTTTGATTACAACGAGCCGATCGACAATGCTGATATTAAAGACTTTTACCAACAACAGTTTAATGTTAGTTTTCCGGTATTTAGTAAAGTAATGGTGAATGGCCCTGAGGCTCACCCGTTATTCAATTATCTAAAAGCTCACACCCGAGGAATTGCACAAAATCGTGCTATAAAATGGAATTTTACCAAGTTTCTTATAAACTCTGAGGGACAGTTATCAGTTCGCTACGCACCGCGTACTAAACCCGAAACCTTAAAAATGGTGATAGAGAGTACCCTTAATGACGCAAATGACAATAGCGCTTTTCAGTTCGCAGAAATATGATCAGGCGTCTTTTGATGCCTGTTTACTTAACTATACAGGCATTTCCATCAGCCACTTTGAACAAGCTCTCAATGAACAAAGTGCGCTTTTGTGTCAAGGCTTTAATGCCGTTTGTGTTTTTGTAAATGATGTAGTCAATGAGGCGGTAATAAAACACATTGCCGCACTTGGTGTAACATCTATTTTACTACGCTGCGCAGGTTTTAATAACGTCGATTTAGCTGCCGCTAAAGCGCATAATATTAAAGTATGCCGCGTACCGGCCTATAGTCCAGAAGCCGTTGCCGAACACTGCATCGCATTAATGCTCACGTTAAATCGTAAAACCCATAAAGCGTATAACCGTATTCGTGAAGATAACTTTGATTTAAACGGTTTGCTTGGTTTTAACTTATTCAAAAAAACCATTGGTATTATTGGTTGTGGAAAAATTGGTCTTGCCTTAATAAATATTCTCAATGGCTTTGGTGCCAATGTATTAGTGTGTGATCCTTATGCCGAACAAGGTGAGTATACACTTTGCGACCTTGATACATTATTAAGCCAAAGTGATGTGATCTCTTTACATTGCCCGCTTAACGACCAAACACATCACCTTATTAATGAGCACGCTTTTGCTAAAATGAAGCAAGGCGCAATGCTAATTAACACCTCCCGTGGCGCGCTCATTGACAGTAAAGCGTGTATTATTGCACTGAAAAATAAGCAACTCGGTTATTTAGGACTAGACGTTTACGAGCAAGAATCTGAACTATTTTTTAAAAACCGCAGCGACGAAATCATGCAAGACGATGTATTTTCACGCTTAGTGAGTTTTCCTAATGTGTTAGTCACCGGGCATCAAGGCTTTTTCACCAAAGAAGCCCTGAGCGAAATAGCCCAAACTACAATACAAAACGCCCATGAAATAGCCAATCAACTCCCTCTGCGTAATGAAGTGAAATGAGGTTCGGTGCTAGATGCTAGATGCTAGATGCTAGATGCTAGATGCTAGATCAAAGTTTAAAAACCAGAGCAGAAAAAATCAACCAAGTTAGCTTTGCTAAAGGCTGTTATTAATTAAAAGCGGCCATTGAAAAAGTTAAACTCGTTCCTGTTTTGATGAGTAGAATCCTAATCTTGTCCGATATCATTATTAACAGCTGTATTGGTGCAAAATAACAAGCTTGATTCCGAGCTATTTTAATTACTTGTATACAAAAGTAATTATTGGTGAAATTATAAGAGTATGTAATATATGCCGTTTGGGTGTGTTATAAACCACCAAAATGGTGTTTAACAAGCTATTATATGTACTAAAGGGATTCGGAAATACTTGAATAAGTTTAACTACAGGTTTGATGCGGCACCCAATTTCAAAGCTAAAATAATTCGCTATTTTGTATATACATTTCTAGTTTTTTTAGCCACTTTTTCATTCGTGTATTTAGCACACTATACGGGAGATTTATTGGGCGTTGACGTTAATAAACCCTTACGGGAAATTCCAACTCATGTTGTTATTTTAGGGTTGTCGGGAATGCTTTTTGCTATAGTGCTTATTTATTCCATTGTGCTTTGGGTTGCCAAATCAATATTTACAAAGTTCAGAGTGTAGTACGAGCAAATAACAAGGCAATCATGACTATGACGTCTAAAGCTAGGCCAGCGCGCATTTTTCGCTAATTTTAGGCATACTTAATAGCCCATATTGCGGCGTTACAACTGTCCCCTATTGACACAGACTGTGTAAAAACTAATTTTTAATAAATTGTCTTAAGTATGTTCTTAGTTTGAAACCATCTAAGATGGTTGCGATCGATTTTTTCTCAGTATCACAATTTTCTCCGCGCGAGCGAAACTGCTATGGCAACGCTACTCTAATCGCTTTACTTAGATCATTAACTCCCATAATTGTTATCATTCTTCTGAAGTTGTAAGCCAGAACATGAAGACTTATTTCTGTCCCCACGCTTTTTAAACCTCGTGTTAGTAAGTGGGTAGCTCCCATCCAGAGTTTAATTGTGCCAAAGGGGTGCTCAACAGTTTGCTTTCGATGAAGCATCAATTCAGGTTCATTCTTTAGCTTTTGAAGCATTTCTTCTGTCAGAACCTCATGCACCCACCGCCTTATTCGCCTAGGGTCTTTTTTAGAGTTAGTGCACTGACTTCTTATTTTACAATCTCGACAAGCAATGTAATTGAAGTAAACATCAAGGTATTTACCTTGCTCAAATACTTGCATTCGATTTTGAAGTTCATTTCCAGCGGGGCATAAGTAAATGTCTTTATTTGCATCGTATTTGAAGAGTGAGCGGTTAAATATCCCTTTCTTTTCAGAGGACGATGTATCCGTCTTGGGCATGATTGGCTCTGCACCCAAATCGATAGTATCTTTTATATCGGGCTGACTGAAGTAACCTTTATCTGCTAATACCCGTATGTCTTTCTTGCGCAATGCTTCTTGTGCGAGTTTTGTCATTGACGCAAGCTGACCTCTATCTGGCACGTTGGTCACGTCATGCGCCACTATGAGGTGGTGCTTGGTATCAACCGCACTTTGCACGTTATAACTCACAACTCTTGTAAAACCTTGAGTTTTCATTAAACGTGAATCAGGATCAGTAGTGGATATTTGCTTGTCAGGATGAGCTTCAACTTGTTCTTTAATCTCGTATAGTTTTTTTAACTGGCTGCGAAAGTCAGCTAGCCTCTCTTTTGTGGCTTTAATTTTTGTGACGTTAGCTTGCTCTTTATCGGCTTCATCAAGTAATTCAAGATAACGTTCAATATTCTTTTCGACTCGGTCGATGTGAAATTTAACTTTGCTTGGCGTAAAATTATTGCCTTTGTTGTTGCTAGCTTTAAACTTACTACCATCGATGGCAACAACTGGTTTCTCAAACATATTCAGGCGACGGCAGACTTCAACAAACGTTTTGCACACATTTTTTATACCGCCTCCGTTGTCTTTTCTAAAGTCAGCAATCGTTTTAAAGTCGGGTGCCAACTTACCAAGTAGCCACATCAGTTCAATATTGCGTTGGCATTCGGTTTCTAATCGGCGAGATGATTGAATACGGTTGAGGTAACCATAAAGATAAAGCTTTAATAGTGTGGCTGGATGATACTTAGGGCGGCCTGTGGACTTTAAGGTTAATCCTTTAAACCCCAATTCAGCTAGATTTAGTTCCTCAATGAAAACATCAATCACTCTGACCGTATTATCTTCACTGACGTAATCTTCCAACGATTCTGGAAATAACGTTGATTGGTCACGACTTTCACCGCTTATAAACTTTGACATATTGCCTCAACCCTCGACTGAATCAATAGTCTTATTATATAAATATCAGTATATTAAGTGAACTAAATGTATAGATTAATCGATCATAAGCAGCAGATACTTAGACCAAAAGGTGATCAGAGTTTTCACACAGTCTGGACACAAATGCGACTCTCAGATTTGATTGATTTCTGCTGATCAAATCTGACAGTTCAAGTTAAGGCTCAACTACTAATACTTACATTTTACGAATAGCGTTTAGTTTATTTACCTTGTTGATCACGCCTAAATCAAAAAGCTGTTGCGCGCTGGATTTGAGCAATTGGGTTTCCTCTGGCGTGCGATGTTCTTTAATGATTAAGTTTGCATAGCTAATTTGCAGCCGGTTTATTGCACGGGTTTTCTTTCGGCATTCAAAGCACTTAATCGCATGTGCATCAATCCAAAATTTTAATTGTTCAAACCAGTATTGTTGCTCTTTCGCAAAAAATATAAATGCTCTGTGACAATCAACACAGTTCTCTTCTATATCAATGTAGAGTTGCCTTGGATATACACTGTAACTTTGTTTTTCGGTTGCTGCGGGAATTGCTGTTTCTGGAAAACAGCGGACACTTTTATAGCGCCAATGGGCATTATCGATTTCTTGCTTTGTATAGCTATTACCTGAAGGAATTGGCTCGCTGCCATATAGTGGGTGGCTTACATATTTGGTCATGTTAGCTATTTCCCAAGCACAAAAAGGATAGCTAAAGCGCCGACTGCTAGAGCAATAATGAAACTTTTATTTAGTTTAGCCAACCAAGGAGAAGCAATAGCGTCTTTCTCTGAGCCGTCTACTCGCGGTGGAAGCTGTTGAGCTGTGGGTCGTGCTGGCAGTTCGCTGTCGGCAAGCTGTTTTATAGTCATGACAACTTGCTCGCCAGTAACGGCATCACCATTGGCAATCGTTATATTCTCAATAATGCCACTGTAATCCGCCATAACTTCTAAAACGACTTTTTCAGTCTCAACATCAAATAGCACATCACCGGCATAGACTAGCTGACCTTCACTAACATAAAGCTTTGCGATGTCTGCTGTGCGTATTGAGTCTGGAAAGACCGGTACTTTCACATCTATGTTCATAATTCCTCCTTGAATAAAACGCAGCGTTAACGCTGCGTGTATTCTCTTATACCTTATAGTCTAACGCTTAAAACTAAAAAACTGACGGCTGACGGCTAAATTATCAACCAAATGCTACATTGGCGAATACCGCGGTCATTAGTATCGGACATACAAAACGGATGTATTGTGCAAACCAAAAACGCATGCCTGTTGCTGCTTCATGTAGTTGATTGCCGCGGTGCCATAACCACCCTACGGTAATAAAGTAAAATAGCCCCATTAATGGTAATTGGTACTGAGTAAGCACCATGATCACTAAGCCAAATAACCAATCAAAGTTAAAGATAATCAGCGATGAAGCAGCAAGAACCGTCAAGCTCACTAAGAAAGTGGCTTTTTTACGTTCAACTTGATGATTTTCAACTAAAAAGGCGACAGGTATTTCGGTTGATGAAATTGTTGAAGTCAGCGATGCAATCGACATTAATACAAAAAACAGTAAGCCAACTAACAAGCCAACTTCACCCATGGTGTTAAATAACTGCGGCAAAATTGCAAAAATTAACTGCCCCTCGCCCACTAGTTTTCCATCACTAAATACTTGTACGCCGTTATGCTGCGCTACATAAATAGCTGGAATAATTAATAGGCCCGCTAAAAATGCCACCCCGGTATCAAGCAAGGCAACCGAGGCTGTTAAGCGTGGTAAATTCGCATCAGGCTGTAAATATGAGCCATAAATCATCATACAACCCACGCCTAACGACAGCGAAAAGAACGCCTGTCCCATTGCAGCAATAATTAAGCTTGGCTCGAGCACTTGGCTAAAATCAGGCACTAAATAGGCTGCAAAACCTTCGCTGGCACCATCAAGGGTTGCTATATAGGCAATTAACCCCACAAGTAATACTAATAACAGTGGCATTAAACGGCGTGACCAGGTTTCAATACCTGACTTAACCCCCTTGAGAATAATGCTCGCGGTGAGGAGCAGCATCAATGGTGTAAATATAAAATTACGTGCCATCGAGTCAGTTTGTAGAAACAGGCTTAATTCATTAAAGCCTAAGAATGTACTTATTGGCTCAAGCGCGTAGGCTAGCATCCAACCGGCCACGATTGAATAAAAGCTCAACATGACAATGGCGCCCACTAAACCTAAATAACCTGCTGCGGCGCCTACATTTGGTGCTTGAGCTTGCCATGCTTTTTTAAGCGCTTTAACCGGATTAGCTTGAGCTTGATGACCTAAATATAATTCAGTATATAAAGCAGGCAGAGCCAATAAAAATATAACAATAAAATAAACCAGCAAAAACGCACCGCCGCCATGATTCGCCGCTTGCGTAGGAAATCCCCAAATATTACCCAATCCAACCGCAGCGCCAGACGCTGCTAAAACAAAGCCAAGGCGGCTTTGAAAACCATCACGCAATTGTGCCATACATCTACAAATCTGTTATTATTTTCATTGTTGTGAATTAAACCATATTTCACAGTCAGTGAGTAATAAATTTGCCTTGGCTTAAATAACCCGTGCACAACCGCACAAAATATAAACATATTTATTCTTTTATCACTTTAATTGTGGATTTTATGCCTGCGTTATTCTTTCAAAAGCAACTAGATATCATTGAGCACACTGTACAGTCACTCAATACACAAACAATTTTGTTATTTGATGCTCAGTTATTAAATGTTGATGAATTCAATCTAAACACATTATTAAGCCCTTTTGAACTTACGGTATTCACTCGCCGTAAGAGTAATAAAGCAAAGCAAGAGTATTTAGCAACACGGTTATTACTTAAGTATTTGGTAAAACGCAGTTTCCCTGAGTTTACCACTCTACCTGCAAATCAACTAAGCTCTGAATTTGACGAGTCTAGTAGTAAATTACTCATCCATATAGCGGGTAGTAGCACAGTAATAAGTAGTTGCCTGTCGCACTCAAATGGTTTTGTTGGTGCGGCATTGAATATCGACCGAATTCAATTTGGCTTTGATATTGAAAAAATAAACTTACAGCGCCCGTTTGAAAAACTCGCTAAGCATTTTTATCATATCGATGAGGTCAATTTAATTACGCAAAATGAATACCAAGGCGCTGAGCGTTTTTTTAGAATTTGGACTTTAAAAGAAGCGCTGGCGAAAGCTACGTCTCGGCCCATTGCCAAACTCTTAAGCCCCAATGTATTTACTGAGCTGACGCAAGCAAACTTAGCGGCGGTGAGCTGCCAATATAATGAGTTTGATATTAGTGTAGTAAGTGAAAAGAGCACTGACTGGCAGTGCTCTGTGGTAAATTCTATTGACTCGTTACGCGCCGTGCTGAGCTTCTAATAAACGACTATGAATAGCTTGGACAACTAAGTCTGACTCGCTTTGCTCAACTAAAAAGCACAAGTTATGTTTACTTGCGCCGTGGCAAATTAGGCGGATATTAAAATCACTTAATACGTTCATTAGGTTCACTTCTTGCTGTTGTAGCTGAATTTGTGAACCAATCAGTGCCACCAGTGTAAGATTGTTTTCAACCGATACATGGCAAAACTCAGCAAGCTTGTCTAAACACTCTTGATCAAGTTCAGGGCGCGACGCATTTGGCGCATTATCTAACGTAATTGCCACACTTATCTCTGAGGTGGTTACCAAATCAACCGAGATATTAAACTCACTTAATATAGTAAATACACGGGCTAAAAAGCCACTTGCTAGTAACATCTCAGGGCTTTTTAGGGTTAACAAAATTTGGTTTTTACGTTGCGTAACAGCACGAATACCTGGTAATTGTGATTTTTCACGTTCGATCCAGGTACCGCCTCGCTCCGGCTCACGGCTTGAACCTACAAATACACTGATGTGGCTGCGGCTCGCAGGTAAAATAGTTGCAGGATGCAATACTTTAGCGCCAAAGGTCGCCATTTCAGCCGCTTCATCAAAACTTAAACGCGCAATCGGAGTCGCTTTGGCACATAAACGGGGATCAGTACTAAATATACCCACTACATCTGTCCAAATATGAACACTTTTCGCGTTGATTGCTTCGGCTAATAATGCCGCACTGTAATCTGAACCGCCACGGCCAAGCGTGGTTGTTTGTCCATGCGCGTCACTACCAATAAAACCTTGAGTAACTACAACATGATCTTTTAAAAGCGGAATTAAATGCTCTCTTGCTGCCGCAGCTGTTGCTGCAACATCTGGCGTTGCTTTAGAAAACTGGCTATCAGTTTTAAGCACTTGGCGAACATCAAAACGAACAGCTTCTAAGCCATTTAAACGCAGCACTTGGGTAAATAAATACGATGATAAACGCTCACCAAAGCTCAGGAGTTCATCTTGTTGTTGTTTTGATTTAACCCCTTCACTTGCTAAGGCTTTAAATGCTTTTAGTGTTTCTTCAAAACCATGAGCTAAATCAGCATCAAGTGACAACTCATTTAAAATCGCGTCTTGAATCGCTACTACGCCGGCAATATTTTCAGCGCGCTCATCACATGAGATATCATTTTTACACAATGTTACTAGGTGGTTGGTCACGCCAGCACTGGCACTAACTGCCACTACCCGTACATTGTTATCGGCTACAATAATTTCACTGCAACGGCTCATTGCATCAAAATTAGCCACACTGGTGCCGCCAAATTTTGCTACTACGATATCTGATTTTTGATTTTTCGCTGACTGTTGTTCATTATTAGCAGCTAATTGGGTATTCATGTCGTCTCCTTTTGTGGCAATCATACCACGATAAAACAAGAAGAACTTGGCAAGGGGGTGCTCGATAAGAAAAGTCCACTGCCAGAAGCTCTCCACCTAATTGGTGACAGTTTTGAGGATTCAGCCCCATAAACCGAAAAACCACTGTGACGTGCAGTTGTTTTTCTCGGCGAATATTTCCCTCCTTAATGGTCGTAGGCAGTCGTCACCTCACATTAAGTACCTAAATACCGCACCTCTTCTGAATGTTAGATTAATTGCATTCTCTAATTATCAATTAAAATAACAAAGCCCACATAAAGTGGGCTTTGAAAGTTATCGTTTAGACGTCTAGCTGTCAAGTTGTTTTAATAATAAAAGCTATTAAATCAAGCTACCTGCTATATATGAGCCAATATAACCGACTGTATACGCGATTAATAGATACACAGACATACGTAAATAACTCATAAATGTGAGCGCTTTTACTTTACTCATAGCAATAATACCGGCCGCAGAGCCGATAATTAGCATAGAGCCACCTACGCCAGTTGCATAAGTAAACGATAGCCATTGCTGCGGACTCATCACAATCTCGGCTTTAAGTAATGCAGCCGTCAGCGGTACGTTATCAACTGCGGCTGATAAAATACCCATTAGGTAGTTCGCATACTGCGCTGGCATTAACTCATAAAGGTGCGTGAACTTGCTTAGCATGCCCACTTCTTTTAACGCCCCTACGAGTAACAACACACCGACGAAGAACAGCAAAGTGTCGTATTCTATTTCTCGGATATAATCGATGATTTTTTTATTTACGTCTTTTTTACGCATTAAGAATTGCGCAACTAAAAACATTAACGATAAACCAAAGAGGAAAGTTAATAACGGCGGTACGTGGTAAAGTACGCTGAAAGTCAGTGTAGCGATAATAGTTGATAAGAAAATAACCGCGATGGTGATATCGGTTTTTTCAATACGGCGCTCTTCTTGTTTGGTGAACTCAACAGCACCATTTAAGCCAAACGACAGCATAATCGCCAGCAACGCCACACTTGCAAGTGCCGGCACGACCAGTAACAATAAGTTAGCAATACTGACTTTACCATCAAGGAAAATCATTAATGTCGTCACATCACCGGTGATCAGTGATACACCACCGGAGTTCACGCTAAAAATAATTAAGGTGGCATATTTAATGAGCTTTTTCGGATCGAGTTTTAACGACATAACCACCGCAAGCGAAATTAATGTAGCGGTAATATTGTCTGATATCGACGAGAATAAAAATGAAAAGCCACCAATCAAAAACATCAGCTTGCGTTCGCTTATAGCACTGGGCATGACTCTGTGCACAATATTTTGGATAAAACCTTTGGAGTTTAAATAGGCAACAAAGGTCATTGCAGCCATTAAAAACAACCATAATGTGGCAATCTCTAAAATATTGTGATCAAGTTGATGTTGTACATTTTCGGGGCTTTCCCCGTTGAGCGGCGAGATAAATAAGATAATCCAGCATAAAGTACCAAAGAAAAGCGTGGTTTTGGCCTTGTTTACATGGATAATATCCTCTATAACGATGAGCACAAATGCTAACGCTATCAGGGTTAGGATAATTGTAGTTACCATGGTGTTTGAACAACCTTTATAAAAATGTAAAAATTGTATGCTATATGCCGCAGGTCGACACGGCGCGCAGTCTAGCACCAAAGACTGTGTAAAACTATTGTAAATTTACTTTTATTCGACTAATCACTGTGAGCTTAAAAATTAGCTAACACAGTATAAATTAGGATTTTTGGAGTTTTATGATCCCAGCTAAAAAGTTGCTAAATACCCTTACAGAGCACTGGGGAATGTTAGAACTGCTATTTAAACGTTTTAAAATGGCCGACTTCAGTCTAAAAGACGTACAAAATGCGATCAAACAAAAACAGCCAACATGGTCAAATGAACGCATATACAAAGAAACCAACCGACTTTTAAACCAAGATATTATTATTCCATTAGCTAAGTCATCGCAGCTAGAAATTAACCGTGCGATCGCAGACTTTGCTACTTTTTTATTACAAGAAGAGCATCTAGGTTTAGCACAAGAGATCACTGTGTTGGTTGACGATTTAGCCAGATTAGGCGATCGCTTAGATAATGCGGGTAATATTGAAGACTACGACGAAATGCGCCGCTTTAGTCGCATTATGGATGATCGGGTGCGCAAAATAATGAAGTTATTTGCTCACAATGAAAATGCAATTTTAAATATTGTTGAACAAGCTAAAGCGAATAACGCTGTTCAATCGCTGCAAAAACGTTACCAAGCAGTCATTGAAGCCTTTGACGAATATATTGAACCGATGCTAGAAATGGTGGATATTCGCGGTAGTTTTCATGCCTGTTTTAATACTATTGAATCCCAGATAAGCAGCCAAATAGAAAGTATTGAACGCAGCGGTAAAGCCTATCAAGACAAACGTATGCTGGAGCGATTGCGCACCCGTATTTTAGAGATGCACCTTGTTGGTCGAGAAAGCTTACGTAAAAGCGCTGATATGTTAATGCCACTGCGCGAAGAGTTACGCCGTAATAATATGATCACTCGTCAAGCCGCTAAGGTACTCGGTTTAGTACGCAAAAATGGCGTTGATAATATGCTCACTGCGGTACAGCCCCATTTTGTGTCTGACACACAGCGCTTTTCATTAGGGCAACAACGCCATATTATTGCTTACATGGCCGCACTCGCTGAGTTTGAACACAGTGAATATGAACTGCCCGATCAACAAGACGTGCCCTCTTTTGTAACGCCTAATATTCCTGATTACCACAATGTAAAAGCGAACTTTAAAAAGCGCTTCAATTCTAAGCGTAAAAAGCCACAGCCATTATTGGCTTTTTTAGGGGAAAGCTACCCCGACCTTGAAGCTGACGAAATGCTGTTTTTATATCAAAAGCTGGTCAGCGACAGTGAGATTGAAATCAGTCAAAGCGATGAAAAAATGCGCGTAAAAATCGCAGGTCAACATTTTTCACTGTTTCCTTTTAATACCAAACCAATTGATTCTAAGCCTGTTGTATCACCACACACAGGGAATGAGTAACCGTTATGACACAAATAAATTTAGATGAACTAAGTCATCTACAAGCGATTAATAAAAAATTAGTCACCGGCTATCACATCAGCGAGCAAGACACTGTAATGTGGCAAGAGCTTGATCAACAAATTGATGCCTACCGCGCATTATTTAATGCATTAGGCCATGATTTACAACACGACAGCCGTGGTTTTTACTATTTTGCCAGTGATGAAAGCACGCCAAACATGGGCAAGATATCCCGTGCAATTGCCCTAACTATTTACATTTTAATTGAGCACTACGCCAACTCAGGTAAAGATCCAATGCGCGCTTTATTTGACGAAGTAAGCGATTTAGAACTGATGCAAACACTAGTGCAAATGAATAAACACTTGTTTGATCAGCTTGAGATTTTCTCTGGCTCTGACTTACGCAAAGACGTGTACTTACGTATGGTACGTTTGGGCCTGAGCCGAGAAGTCGAAACTGGTTTTATGCTACAAGCCCCTATTTATCGCTATATTGATGCCCTAATGGAAGTAAATGAAGAAACCTATATTGGAGAGGACGAATAATGAAAAACCTATACGGCCTCAGTAAGTTGGCATTATTAAATACCGCAGGTTACGCCAAGTGTGTTATTCCACTGGATAAAAGCAGCTCAATTTGTGCGCCTAACAATACCGGTAAAAGCTCGGTCATAAACGCCCTACAGTTTCCCCTTATTAATGATTTACGCCTCACTGAATGGGACGGCCATGATTTAGACGAAACCCGTAAGTTTTATTTTTCATCTGATCAATCTTATATTTTACTCGAAGCCGATCTGCCCCACGGACCTGTGGTGATTGGGGTGGCAGGGCTTGGTAAAATTGCCGGTTACGCCCATCAGTTTTTTTGTTATCAAGGCAAACTTGACCTTGAGCAATATACACAAGGCAAAACCATCATTAAGTTCACTAAGCTGTTTAATCACTTAAAAGAGCAAGGGTTTAATCCGATTGAGCTTAAGGCCCAAGAGCTGAATGCCCTATTGACTGGCGGCGCAACGCCATTTGATGGCGACATTAACTTAAAAATGATCCCGCTCAACAATGTGCAAGACTCAGCCATCTATAAAGAAATTTTCCGCCGTATTTTGAACTTACATAAGCTCGGCGCAGCCGATGTAAAACGCTTTATGTTACGTGTGTTTGAACGCCATATGTCAAACTCTAAGGTCGATTTTTATGAAGTGTGGCGTCGTTCATTCGATAAAGTAAACCGTGCAAAGCGTGAATTAAAAGCCCTTGAGTCAATGCAAGAGCCAATTAGCGCACTTGAATCAATGCTTGAAAACCAAACAGTGTTAAAAGGTAAGTTAGCGGCTTATGCGCCTAAAATAGATCAAGCTCTAATTGATTTTGATACTTATCAACAAGCTCAACTAGACGATCTGAATCTGGCACTTGAAGACATTGAACAGGAAAAGCACGAGTTTGAACAAAAACAACAACTGTATGTACAACAATCTCGTGATATTGAACGTAAGCAAACTCAAATTGAGCAATGGTTTTTAGATTTTAATGCTTTAAAAGCCGAGTTTGAACTAGTCAATAAAGCCACGCTAAAAGTCAGCCTTGCTCAGTTTAAGCAAGATTATGAGTCACTCTCACACTCAATTAATAGTGCTCAAGGGCAAAGCTTACACACTCTTGATTTCCGTATTAGTGAAACGCAAAAACAAATTAAGAGCTTAAAGCTGCAACTTAAAAACCTTGAGTTTAATTTGTTTACGCGTATGCGCGAGGATTTATCGCTCAAAGAAGTCGAAGAAATTTCGCGTATTTTAAACCCTGATATTCTCTCGTTTGCAACCACCAGCAACGGTGATATTACTATTACCGACGAAGATGCCTTTGGTGCGTTTTTAGAGCAATTATCAGAAAACGTAAAAGGCGGCATACTCACCCTACCCGGCGCAACGATTAAACTGAAAAAGCTCTCACCAGTACAAATGCAAAGTGGCGAAAATAAAGAGCAACTTACAGCGCAGTTAAATGCTCTTGAAAATTCATTGCAAGAATTTAAGCAACAGCGAGACGTTGCGGCCAATGTGGCTGAGAAGCAAAAAGAAAAAGATACACTTTATGATGAGCTAATCAGTGCCGAAAGCGCGCTTAAACGCTTTGAACAATTTGAAGTGATGCTGCAATCCATTGATGCACAAGCCATGCTAAAAGAGCAATTACTAGCAGAGCGCGAGCAAGTTGATGATTACTTGCAAGATATTCAAGCAAATAGTGGCTCAATTGCAGATAGACGCTCAATAATAAAGTCTAAAAAAGAACTTATATCACGCCAAGCGGATCGTCTGCGCCAAGTTAAATCGGAGCGAATCGACCATACGCTTGATTTATACAGCGGAAAAGTCACGCCTTATATGATCGATATTCAGATCGACTTTGATAACTTAAGCGATTTAGTACATCACTTTAATAAGGACTGCCAAGAGCTACGTAATTTTGATATCAACGTACGTAATACCTATTTGCATATTTATAATGCCGGTATCACAAAGTTTGACAACGAAAATGACGAATTTAGTAAATACCAAAAACTCATTAGTGCATTTCACAATATTGATAATGAACGCGATGCTGTTGAACGCCAAGCCCGTGTGGCCCTTACCGAAGTTGCAGCCACGATTAAAGGCCTACGTGAAGATTTAGACAGGCTACGTCGTGAAATGAACAGCTTTAACAAAGGTATTAGTCAGCACCGTATATCTAACCTGCAAGCGTTTAAAATTAACGTGATCCCCCGCAAAATGTTGGTTGATAGCATTGATACGATCATCAGTACTTCAAGCCAATTTGAGCAAGGTGATACTTTGGATTTACTCAGCCAAGAACCCTATAGCGAAACGGCAGTAAACGAAGCGAAAGATCACTTAATTAAACTTGCCTCTGATAAAGCCGGTTTAACCCTGACTGATCTATTTGATATCCGTTTTGAAGTGGTGAATCGAGCTGGTGAAACTGAGCATTTTGAAAAAATAGATTCAGCCGGTTCAAATGGTACGCGGATCACCATTAAATTATTGTGCGGTATGCTGTTTATTCGCTATTTATTAAGTGATCAAGAACAAAACTTATACCGTATACCTATATACATTGATGAAGCCGCAGACATCGATCCACAAAATCAAAAAGCGATTATTGAAACAGCCCTAAGCTTTGGTTTTGTGCCAATATTCGCCTCAGTGAAACCACAAATTAGTTGTGATTACATTGTGCCCATTCGCTCAGTTAAAGATGGTGCTCAAAACTGGGTGGATGAGAAAGATTGGATCGAAGTGGAGCATGACTCTCTCACTAAAAATACTGAAATATAGGGCATAGTTAATTCACTATTCAGTAATCTGCAACTAAACTGACAGTTTAGTTGCTATTGCTATATTTTATTGAACTTAGTTTGAAAAATAGCAGTAAAAATATATTAAGTTGAATTATTTTTATGTTATGTTATCAAACAAATAGCTATATATATTTTGCCAAGGAGCAAACACCATGAAAAACTTACTAATTGCCGTAGCAGTCCTTATGCTAGCAGCCTGTGCAAAAACACCTGATGTTGATTATGATAAATCAGTTGATTTTAGCAACTACAAAACATTTGCTTGGTTTCCACAAGCGACATTAGCAAACGCGGGTAACTATCAAATTAGTCCGTTAATGGAGCAGCGTGTTCGTGAAGCGGTAAATACCCAATTGCAAGCGCAAGGTATGACATTAGCAGACACAACTACTGCCGACGTATTACTTAACTACCATGCATCTGTAGATACAAAAATTGATGTGGATACATTTAACGTTGGTTACGGCGCTCAGTGGAACTATTGGGGGATGGGCTATAACACGCAAACTACAACGCGTGAATATGATGTAGGTACTTTAGTACTTGATGTTGTTGACCGTGCTTCAAATCAACTAGTATGGCGTGGTGCTCGTGAAGGTCGTTTACAAAAGAAACAATCTCCAGAAGAGCGTAACGAAGCAGTAAAAGAAGCCGTAGCGACAATTCTTTCTGGCTTCCCGCCTGAAAAACTTGCAAAATAATCTGCTATAAATAATTTTAAAAGCTCACTGTTTGGTGAGCTTTTTTGTGCCAAAATTTTATTTTAGGTGCTTATACCAATCGGCTTAAATATTTAACCATTCTAGCGGGCTAAATAAAGCGCTAACAGCGTTAGTAATTTTTCAAGTACGACTGCATGGATGCAGGAGGT
>NZ_PNDT01000189.1:0-456 GCF_005886375.1 Pseudoalteromonas sp. S1727 | reverse complement strand
ATGGATGGTATACGGTTCATACTCAGGTGGCATATTTGTCCTTGCAATGGATGAAACAACGGGTAAACCGCTGCCAGGCCAAGGTTACGGAACTAAGTTAGTTGGGGGTGACTATAGGGCTATCGAAGGGGCATTTGCCATGTACAGCCCAGAAAGTGATTATTACTACCTGTTTTATTCTGTCGCAGGGTTTGCTGCAAATGATGGGTATAACGTACGAGTGGCACGCTCAAAAACGCCACAAGGTCCCTATTTAGATAACGCTGGCAATGATATTGCTGCCGCTGCTGGCCTTGAAATCGGCGAAAAACTCATTGGTGGTTTTGAGTATACTCAAGAGCTTGGTGAAACAACTCCGGCTTGGGGCTATCAGTCACCAGGGCATAATTCTGCTTACTATGATGAAACTACTGGCAAACATATATTTGTAACTCATACTCGTTTCCCATTGAGTTC
>NZ_PNDT01000188.1:0-223 GCF_005886375.1 Pseudoalteromonas sp. S1727 | reverse complement strand
GCCTTTACTTGCCGGTAATACAATGGCAGCTGAGGCGGCCACTAAGTCCCCTTCGGCATCCGTGTCATTATCAACCAAACTAAAGTTAACGGCGGTGTCTTCATCCGTTGTAGCACTGTCGTCCATGGCTATTGGTGCATCGGCAACCGCTGCTATCGTTAGTGTCACGGTATGCAGCGCCGATAATGCCCCGTCGTTGTCACGTACTTGGAAGGTAAAGCTG
>NZ_PNDT01000187.1:0-400 GCF_005886375.1 Pseudoalteromonas sp. S1727 | reverse complement strand
GGCCACTAAGTCCCCTTCGGCATCCGTGTCATTATCAACCAAGTTAACGCTAACGGCGGTATCTTCATCCGTTGTAGCACTGTCGTCCATGGCTATTGGTGCATCGGCAACCGCTGCTATCGTTAGTGTCACTGTATGCAGCGCCGATAATGCCCCGTCACTATCGCGTACTTGGAAGGTAAAGCTGTCGCTATGGTTTTCACTGCCATCATGTTGATAACTAAAGCTGCCATCACCGCTCAGCGTTAAGCTACCAAATTGCGGTTGGCTCACCCCGACCGCTGTCAGGGTATCGCCGGTGTCATCATCACTGGCATTACTTAATAAGCCATTGGCCAGTGCCACGGTAAGCGTTGCTGCTTCATCAAGATTAAAGCTAAAGTTTTGCCCAACAGGCGCA
>NZ_PNDT01000186.1:0-359 GCF_005886375.1 Pseudoalteromonas sp. S1727 | reverse complement strand
CACCTGTTTCATTGGCGTTCGGTGTATACGTGGCAATGCCATTGGTGATACTCACCGAGCCTTTACTTGCCGGTAATACTATGGCAGCTGAGGCGGCCACTAAGTCCCCTTCGGCATCCGTGTCATTATCAACCAAGTTAACGCTAACGGCGGTATCTTCATCCGTTGTAGCACTGTCGTCCATGGCTATTGGTGCATCGGCAACCGCTGCTATCGTTAGTGTCACTGTATGCAGCGCCGATAATGCCCCGTCACTATCGCGTACTTGGAAGGTAAAGCTGTCGCTATGGTTTTCACTGCCATCATGTTGAAAACTAAAGCTGCCATCCCCGCGCAGCGATAAGCTAACAAATTGGCGT
>NZ_PNDT01000185.1:0-966 GCF_005886375.1 Pseudoalteromonas sp. S1727 | reverse complement strand
CCTATACTGTAAAAGATGCGGCGCTGAATACCTCCGCAGCGGCAACAGTGACCGTCACTATCACGCCAGTGAACGACATGCCTGTGGTACAGGCGGTGAATATTAATGTGGATGAAGACACGTTATCAGCAGCAACGGCGCTGCGCAGTTTAGCAACGGATGTGGAAGACACTACGCCCACAGGGGATATCACCCTTGTCAGCGGGCCAACGTCAGGGCAAGTGGTGTTAGATCAAGCTGCGGGTACCTTTGTGTATACCCCTGATAGCAATGTCACAGGGCAAGATAGTTTCACTTATACCTTAACCGATAGCGAAGGCGGGGTATCACTACCTGCAACCGTTACCGTGAATATCGGTGCTGTGAACGACCGTCCTGTAGTGGCTGATGACAGCATTAACACCGATGAAGACACCGCCGCGACCTTGGCTATTTTAGCCAACGACTCAGACGTGGAAGACAGCGGCTTTAATGCAGCGAATGTCAGCTTAGAGAACAAAGGCACCGGCGCTGGCATGTATGACTTTGCGGATGTGAGTGTCAATCTTGATGGCAGTTTAGCGATAACACCTAAACAAGATGTCAACGGAGTGTATAGCTTTACCTACACCCTCACCGACAGCGAAGGGTTAAGCTCAACGCCTGCCACCGTGACACTGACCATTAACGCCATCAATGACGCCCCCGTTGCCATGGATAACACCGCGCAACTGCAAGAAGAAGGCTCATTTGAGGTCAATGTACTGGGTAACGACAGCGATGTGGATACCGGCGACAGCTTAGATGTAAGCAGTGTCAGCATCGTCACGGATGCCACTAATGGCCAAACTCAAGTAACAGCTACGGGCGCGATTATTTACACCGCCAACGCCGATTACTTCGGCAGCGACAGCTTTACCTACACAGTTAAAGACAGCAACGGCGCAACCTCCAACGTGGCTACTGTGACCATGACGGTCAACCCGG
>NZ_PNDT01000184.1:0-2897 GCF_005886375.1 Pseudoalteromonas sp. S1727 | reverse complement strand
TCCGGCCTCGGGCACCACTTTTAATTATTTACCAAGATAATTAAAGTTTTGATAAACACTTAATAAATGCGGCACTAGCTCAGTTGCCAGAGCGTTTTACCGCGACATGGTCGCGCACCAACGTGCAAATTACTGACAAAGACTTATACGGTTCTAGTTTAGTTGCCAGAACGTTTACCGCGACACGGTCGTGCACCAACGTACAAATTACTAACAAAGATTTATACGGTTCTAGTTTAGTTGCCAGAACGTTTACCGCGACACGGTCGCGCACCAACGTACAAATTACTAACAAAGTTTTAATGCGGCACTAGCTCAGTTGGTAGAGCGCGACCTTGCCAAGGTCGAGGTCACGAGTTCGAGCCTCGTGTGCCGCTCCAAATTATTTGATATGTTTAGGCGGAATGGCAGAGTGGCCATGCACCGGATTGCAAATCCGTTTACCCCGGTTCGACTCCGGGTTCCGCCTCCAAATAATTACTCCACGTGCTTTAAATAGCAAACTCGATGCCCGAGTGGTGGAATTGGTAGACACAAGGGATTTAAAATCCCTCGACTAACAAGTCGTGCCGGTTCAAGTCCGGCCTCGGGCACCACTTTATATTTCCTACTTTTAATTTTCTTATCCAAAACCATAATCTACGTAATTAATCTAATTCAAATAAATCATCTAGCTAGCTATTTTTGATATACACTTATCTTTCATTATGTATGAAAGGATTACGGGTATGGATAATTTTAAACAGGGTCTTAATCAATTTTGGGTTGGTGCTGTTTTTGGTGTTTGTTTAGCGTTGTCATTGATATTAATACCTTTAGCAATCGTTATGTCTACGATTAATGATGTTCTTAAAATTCAAGAAGTCAGCACACTTGTCACGCAAGTGAGTCAGATGGTCGAAAAAACTCAAGATAAATTAGCTGATACAAAACAAAAGTTGGTTTCATTTTCTTTTACGGATCTTGATAAAACAGCATTATTAAAAGTTATTAGTGCCGTTCAAGATTATCAATTGCAAGCACATAGCTTACTTTCTGAATCACAAAAACAGGCATTGCGCGAGCAATTGCAAGAAAAGCTGCAACAAGAGCTTTCGCAAACACTTAGCGAAGAGCAGCGTGCATTAGCAGTAAAACTGTTTAATCGTTTTGTGGTAACTGAAACTGAAGAGAATTAATCATATAGCTAAGATCAAAAAAGGGAGCACACAGGCTCCCTTATTGATTCCTGTAAGTGTTTTAGCGTTTATGCCAAATACCTTTAGGGATAGTCTGGTCAAGTTGTTGATTCTGAGTTGGGTCAAACGTAGGTAGCTTACCTGATTTACGTTGCGCGGAATAATCGTTAGCAAGCCAGATCACCACACCAGATAACATAAATAGTGCTATTACATTCACTATTGCCATTAATCCCATTGATATATCCGCAAGCGTCCAAATGAGTCCTAATTCACTTACTGAACCAAACATCACCATTGCTAGTACTATTATGCGGAAGATAAGCATCCCATATTCATGATTGTGCTCTAAAAACAGTAGGTTGGTTTCAGCGTATGAATAGTTGGCTACAATCGAAGTGAAAGCAAAGAACAATATAGCAATCGCTACAAACACCGCGCCCCAACTGCCAACGTGCTCCTCAAGTGCGGCTTGTGTTAAGGCAATCCCCGTAACACCAGAGTCCGCGATCAATTGATCAGAAAGTAATATAAGTGCTGCTGTTGCACTACAGATCACAACAGTATCAATAAATACCCCCAGCATTTGTACATAACCTTGTGATGCGGGGTGAGGAGGATTAGGGGTTGCAGTCGCAGCAGCATTCGCGGCACTACCCATGCCTGCTTCATTTGAAAATAGGCCTCGCTTGATCCCTTGAATCATCGCTTGCATCACACCGTAGCCAATCGCACCTGCGCCAGCTTGCTCTATTCCAAATGCACTATTAATAATACGCATAAAAACAGTAGGCAGTTCTGCGGCGTTTGTAGCACATACATATAATGCGACGAGTAAATAAGCTAATGCCATAAAAGGCACAACCATTTCAGCAAAGCGTGAGATGGTTTTTAAACCCCCAAATATGATAATGCCAGAGCCAACTACAAGTACTAATCCCACCACATAGTTTGGAATATCAAAAGCAACTTTAAATGCGGCGGCAATAGAATTTGATTGCACTGCATTAAATACTAAGCCAAACGCTAGAATTAAGCACAGAGAAAATATCACTCCCATCCAGCGTTTACCTAAACCATACTGCATATAGTAAGCGGGACCACCACGAAAATTACCATGCTCATCTCGTGTTTTATAGGCTTGTGCTAAGGTACTTTCTGCAAAACTGGTTGCCATACCTATTAATGCAATTAACCACATCCAAAAAATAGCACCTGCACCACCTAGGTAAAGTGCGACAGCAACACCGGCCATATTACCAGTGCCGACCCGCGCTGCGAGAGAAGTACAAAATGCCTGAAAAGAAGAAATGCCGTTTTTATCACATTGGCGAGAATTGAACATGACCTTGATCATGTGAGGAAATTGAACAAACTGAATGAATTTAAGTTTAATGGTAAAGAAGAGTCCGGCTGCTATTAATAAGTAGACGAGTATGTGACCCCATAATAGTCCACTTATACTATTTATTATATCTATCATGTTATATGCCTAATGAACGAGTTTATAAAACAGCGGGCAACTTACCATAAGTACAATCGATAGTTTAGTGAATCAAGAAAAAAGCTGATTTGTCCACAACGTTTTGTGGATAACATGTAACTATCTTTTGCGTAACGTGAGGGCGAAAATTAAATGCAAAATTAGCGATAAAAACGCTTGCGTAAAATTCGCGGCGCCCTATAATGCGACCCCACTGAGACGGCAGCAGGCAACGC
>NZ_PNDT01000183.1:0-388 GCF_005886375.1 Pseudoalteromonas sp. S1727 | reverse complement strand
TCAACAGGACACATACAATGAAACTTAATCAACTAGCTGTCGTAATAAGCTGCGCTTTTGCAGTCTCAGGCTGTGGCTCAGATGGAAACTCAGCACCCGAAGGTGTTTTAGCTTCGCAACCTGTTGTTACTGCAAAACCAACTTTAAATAGCAGTGTGCAATTTAATGATGATGGGAATGTGGCAGTAACTAATGTTGCAGTGCATGATCCATCAGTTTTAAAAGTCGATGATACTTATTATATCTTTGGCTCACATTTAGCGGCCGCTAAATCAACCGATTTAATGAACTGGGAAATGATTTCAAGTTTATCTGCTAATAATGCAGTAAATGAAAGCCCACTTTTTGACTTTAATTACACCACTGAAATATCAGAAGGGATTGAATG
>NZ_PNDT01000182.1:0-17598 GCF_005886375.1 Pseudoalteromonas sp. S1727 | reverse complement strand
TCTAGCGGGCTAAATAAAGCGCTAACTGCGTTATAAATTTTTCATGTAGAACAACTACATGTCAAAATTTATGCCTTGTTATCACTCCATTTATCTGTCGCTATAAATTGTCAGTAACTTAACACGATTGGTATTATTTTTAGCTTAGTCGCAGAATATACCAGGGGATTTAGTGCAGATATAGAACGACAAGGATACAAATAGATAAAGGCACAGTAATGTGCCTTTTAAGGGGATTTAAATTTCTTTTACTGTGTTAAATGAGAGATAGAATACAAACCACGTGTTTCACTGGTTTTACGCTTTATTTCTTCCAATGCTTTTTTCTCACTGGCAGCGAAAAGCGCATTGATCAGGCGGTTAAAGTGATTATGCATCGCTTTACGCGCCGCTGATGAATCATGACTTGCGATAGCGTCATAGATAGATGTGTGCTCTTGTAAACGTTGTTCATCACTTTGTGAACATACATCATCATAAGCCGCAATAATTTGCGATTCAGTGCGCCTGAGTTTCCATAAATTTTGGATAGACATAACAATAGCGTTATTGCGCGTTGATTTTGCAATTATTTCATGAAAACGTTGATCTGCCTCAATAGCAAGCTCAGGTATTTGCATATCGGCTAGGCTTTGCTTTAAAGCAGCCAGCTCGTGCTCTTGAATTGTTGCTGCGGCTAATGCAGCTGCCTCTGCCTCAACTAATGCTCGTGCCTGCGTCAATTCAAATGCACTGATAGGTTGGTCGCTAACGGTAACTTTGTTGCTATCAGTGACAAAAACCCCAGAGCCTGTTTTTACTTCAACACGACCTCTGACTTCAAGCGCGATAATCGCTTCGCGAATTGTTGGCCTACTTACTTGGTGAGTTTCTGCTAATTCACGTTCTGCTGGTAAGCGGCTACCAACATGATAGACACCTTGATCTATCGCGGCTTCTAACTTATCAACAACGTTCCAAAAACGTCTGCGCCTCTTCATTTTACATTCCCCATTTTTTATATACTGCGATTGCATGTTAGTGAGTTAAATTAGTAAGCGACAGATAAAGAGAAAATTACGTCGCTTAATTGGTAAATAAATTGGTAAAAAAATAACCTTAATTGGTAAGTTACCTTTCTTATTTTACCTTGTCAATTTGCTTTTGTTTTTTATTTAACACAAGGCGTTAGCATTGATTAAAATTATCTAAGTTAATTAAGTATTATTATCATTTTAAACACTTTTAATCGCTAAATATGGCTAATAATTTTCCACCTCTACAGGCTTGATTTCCTTGTAATGGTACAGCATTTACCGCAGCAAATCACTTCTGCTTAGTCATAAGTAATTAATAAATGCTTTCTCGCACTAAGTAGCGAAAATTCTATTTAATTATAGAGTAAATAAACATAATTATTGGCCAGCAAAGTTAATCTTAGAGCGTGCATTAGTTCTGATGATTTGATCTATAAATGTGATTGGATTTTGAACTTCCATGTATATTATATTAATCAACAAAATCATTGTCATATTTAAATTGGGTTTAAGAAGTAGATTTAAATAAAAAGGTCATGTAGATAGCGCTGCTAGCTTGGTGAACTAAATGTTTTAAAGTTGAACTCTTAAGAAACCTCTGAGGTTCTAGTTAAAAACCTCAGAGGTAGTTTATTAAGGTTTTGTTGCCTCAGTGAAACGCGTCATTTCACTTATATTAAGTGTGCCTTGTTTACTATAGATGCCAACTTGACGTTTGTCTAAATCATAAAGTCTAAAGCTTAGTGCTCTAAAATCATTGATATATGCGGTGCCAAAGCCACTTTCTGGTTGTAAAAGAAGATCCACTGTTATGCCCTGTTTTAAATCAATTGGAACGACAACTTGTGAGTCTATTCGGTTTTCTGAAGTAGGTGCTGATTGCTCACCCAGTACCGCAGGTAATGCTGCTGCTCTAAATTCATCAGCTAGAAGGTAAGCTAAGCTGTTGTCTGAGCCGTCGTCATTATGTAGATCAATAAACTGTATAAAGGCTGTTTTTCCAATGAACTCTTCAACATCCCAGGTTGCCCACTGTATGCTGAGTTTATTATTCTCATCGGGTTGCGTATCTTTACCTGATTGACTGCGTACAATTTGGCCGTCAACTACAAGCACAACTGCAGTTGCTTTTGGATGGTCGAACTGGTTTGAACCCCCACCTATTTTGAAATTAATATATTGCTGTGAGATCACAAATGACGGGCTATCCATTGTTCCTGTTGCAGAATTTCCGATCCAGCCTAATGCTGTGCCATCTTCATCAAAGCCATCTGCAAAACTCGAGAAAACTCGTTCGCCAACATTGTTGCTTACATCGCCACCCCACCAACCTCCATCTAGCTTAGAAAAGTCTCCGGTTAGATTAGTAAAACCGTGGGCTGCTAGGGTGTTATAACCGCCGCAGCAAAATTCAAAACCAGCTATATGCTGAGTTAGATCTTCTTCACGACGGAATAAAGGTTCACCTTCTAGTTCAGGTGTGAGGGTGACGTTAGAGCTTGATTGAGAGAGTGAATCGCCGAAATAAAAAGTGGCTGTTTCTGTGGCTGTGTTTATTTCTATACTAGCCGTTTGCGTACTCTCTTCATAGGCAGGAAAGACCAGAGCAAATCGGTTGTCGGTATCGTCACTTGAAATATTAAAATGAAGACGGTTGATTTTATTGTTACTACCTAGTAGCACTTGATCACCTGGTGAAACCAATAGTGAATTATCATTATTGGTTTGTGCTGATTGGGTTTGTGTATCTTCATCTACTGGTGTAGCTAATGCGCTTAAGTACTGCTCAGGTATTGATACCGCTAGTTCTCCCGATTCAGTCATTGATATTTGATGGATTGCTAAGTCACCGCCAAAATCAGCGCGGCCTATATTCGAACGAGTATTTTTATGGGCAACCCAACCAAACATCAAGGTTTGAGTAGGGGAGCTTGCAGTTCTCCCTGCATAGTAAAATTCTCCATCGAGTGAAGGGTATTTACCAGTTATCCACGAGTCTTCATTTTTTACTAAATATTTTACATCTCGCTCATGATCATTTTGATCAGAATAAATGATTGCTTGTCCGTTATTGAAACTCACCCAATCAGGAACTTCAAAGTTAAGTGGTTTATCTGCAGTATAAATCGGCTGTTGTGCCTGCCAAGTTTTGAGATCGCTAGAAGTATAAAGAGCAATAGCTGCATCTTCGTTATAGCGGCTCGTTAATAACATCCAGTAGTTGTTAGTTTGTTCATTATAAAAGACTTCAGGATCACGAAAATCAAAGTCGCTGTATGATCCTGTACCACTGAATGTGTTATTAACTTGCTTTTCCCATTTAGTCAGCGTGTTATCTGTTGCTGTTGCATGCATAACAGCTTCAACAGGAGAGAAATCGAGGTTATGTCCTGAGTAAAATAAATGAGCCATGTTGTCATTATCTTTAATAACACTCCCAGAGCCCGTCCACTGGTCTTGTGTTTGTGCATCGCCCGTCGCTTCTAGCACTCGTTGTGGAAAAGTACCGTTAATTAAATCCGTAGTACGCGTTAGATACCAATCATGAAATGCTGTGTCAATTAAGTAATAAATATAAAACTCACCGTTTAAAAATACCGGGTTAGGGTCTGCCATAGTTAATGGTAACGGTATCGAGTGTTGATTCAGTTGGGTGACGATACTTTCACTTGAAGGCTCAACGGCGGCATAATCGGATAATTTAAATTCATCTGCCATAATAAAAGCCAGTGCTGCTTCGTCAGCAGTGTTATCTTGGTCAATGATTTCAATAACAGCCGTTTCACCGATTAAGCTATTAACATCCCAAGTAAACCAGTCGAGCTTGTCTGATAGCCCATTACCTGTAGCATGCCTAACTATTTTGCCATTTATTCGTAGGACAATTGCCGTTGCTTTTTCACTATCAAATGGGTTTGTACCACCGCCAATTAGAAAGTTAATATAACTATGTGTAATCGTGAATGGGGGTGAAGATAGCGTGCCAGTGGCTTCGTTTCCAATCCAACCTAGCTGGGTCCCGTCAGCGAGGAAACCATCCGCTCTACTAGAAAAAATTCTTTCACCAACATGATTCGTGATGTCTGCAGCCCACCAACCACCATCTAATTTGGCCATATCGCCAGTCGCTCTAAAATCATGATTTGCATAGGTATTAAATTTACCGCAACAGAATTCAAATCCCGCAATATTCTGTTCTGCATTTGACACGCGAGAAAATGCGGTTTGACCCGTACTCGCAGGCGCAGTGGTTGTTTGTATAGCCTTTATTAATTTACTATTTTGACTAGGCACTTTGGCTGCACTGTCAGCTTGGCGAATTTCGTCGACCAATAAATAAGGTAAGTCAGTATCTGAATTATCATCAGAGTGATGATCAATAAATTTAATTTGCGCTTGTTGAGAGTTAAACTCGCTAACATCCCATGTTTGCCAATCAACTTGCATAGCAGCATTGGTTCCACTTGCTTGGCGAACTATCTTATTATCAATTAAAAGCGCAATTGCAGTTGTATTAGCGTCTGTTACACCATTATTACCACCACCAATTAAAAAATTGATATAGTTTGATTGTATTGTAAATTTAGGACTTACCATCGAACCTGTCGACGCAAAGCCTAGTTGGCCAAGTGCCTCACCTTCTAAGTTAAAGCCATCTGCAAAACTAGAAAATACGCGCTCACCTAAGTGACCTGAGATATCTGCAGCCCAAAAACCACCGTCTAACTGTGCAAAATCACCTGTTAGCTTATCAAACCCGTGAGCTTGATAAGTGTTATAACCACCACAACAAAATTCAAAGCCAGACAGTGCTTGCTCAGAATTTTCTGGGTTGAAAAATAATGGCTGACCTTCGCTTTCTGGGTTGCTGGTTATTGGAATGTCATCTGTATTTGCCTCGTCATCGCTATCATTTTCATTTTTATTTATGACGTCATCTACAGTTTGTCCGTCTTCAAGAATGATGAGTGCATAATCATCTTCTTGTTGGGTTTTGTTATCACCAGAGCAAGCCGCTGTTAAAGATAGTAATACCGCAAGCCCTGTTTTTTTCCAGCAAAGAGTGATGTTTTGCTTTGTTTTCATGTTAATTCCTCGACAACTTTTTGTTGTGCTTGTGTGTGATTGTTTTTATTAATCAATTAATTAGACAAGAGCTGCGTTAGTTGCGAGTAGCTTTTTTGCCATTAATAAAAGGCTAACCCAGCAAATAAACAACGTTGTCTTTTTTTAAGGTAGATGGTATCTTTATTTTTTGCAACATGAATTTTACATAATAATCTTAATCATGTTGCGAGAACAACTTTACTATTCGTCGCCATTTCCCTTGACTTGGCTCGAAGATATCGTTGCTGATTTATGGTGTAAAAACTTATTTGGCAAATGACCTAAATAATATAAGAGGGCAACTCGGTGAGTATTGTAATAAGCAAAAAAAGAGCTGAAGAAATCAATTTAACATGTTTTGGTGAAGTGCTATGGGACTGTTTTGATTCTGGTAAGCGTTTAGGTGGTGCGCCATTAAATATGTGTTTTCGCTTTAATTCACTTGGTTTAAAAGCGCATATGATTAGCGCGGTTGGAAACGATGAATTAGGTCAAGCATTACTATCTGAAATTAACGAAAAAGGGCTCTCTACAGAATTAATTTCTGTTCATGAATCTAAGCCAACAAGTCTTGTTGAAGTGGTACTTGATAAAAATGGTTCTGCTCAGTATCAAATTATTACAGATACAGCTTGGGATAATATTAGTTTAACTGAGCAGATCAGGAATACAGTTAAAAATACTGATATCTTTGTTTTTGGTAGCTTAATTGCTAGAACTGAGGGGTCTTTTAATACCTTAAATCAACTGCTAGCTGACGCGAACTTTAAAGTTTTTGATGTTAATTTACGTGCACCTCACTATCAATTAGAAAAATTAGTCGCTTTAATGAATCAAGCTGATTTCATTAAGCTCAATGACGATGAGTTATATGAGATTGCTAAGTTAATGGGGAGTAAATATCATTCACTTGAACAGAATTTAGCATTTATAGCTAAACAAACACATACAGACTATTTATGTGTTACCAAAGGGAATCACGGGGCTTTGCTGTCTATAAAAGGTAAAAACTATTATAACTCAGGTTATCACGTTGATGTAGTTGATACGGTTGGAGCTGGGGATTCTTTTTTAGGCTCACTTATATATCAACTCTGCATGGAAAGCCCACCACAACAAGCTATAAATTTTGCTTGTGCTGTTGGGGCAATGGTCGCTCAACAACAAGGGGCTACGCCAATTTTATCTCATCAATTAATAAATGCATTTATTGAACCGCAATAAAGAACAATAGCGTCTTAGAGTAAAGATATCCTAAAAGAATTTGTAATTTATGTTGAAGTTATGTTTTCTTAGTGTTAAAAAGACAACGTTGTTTAAAATGAACTGGAAGTATTATCGTTTTACTCACCTAGTAAAGCTTTTAACTTTGGGTATTATAAAAAAGCAAAAAGACAACGTTGTTAATCTGTAAGTATCTACCTTAATGAATTTGACAAATGGGGACACACACAATGCAAAGATTTCGCAAAAAGCAACTTGCTACGAGCATAAGTACTGTATTAGTAGGTTTGATCTTACCGTACAGTTCTATAGTAGCTTCACAGGAAGCACCAGAGCCAGCAGAGGATGATGGAATTGAAATTATCGAAGTTTCCTATGGTTATGGCAGTGTTAAAAAAGATGATTTAACCGGCGCAATAAGTACGGTTAAGTTGGAAGATGTCGTTGATATGCCCTCTGGTAATATTATGCAAAATCTACAAGGTAGAGTGCCTGGCTTACAAATTACAACTAATGGCTCTCCTGACTCTACTGCAACGGTAAGGATACGTGGTCAAGGTTTAGGACCACTTGGAAATAACGACCCACTGTATGTAATTGATGGTATTCCTACAAAGTCAGGAATGCATGAGCTTAATAGTCATGATATTGCTGATATTCAGGTTTTACGTGATGCCGCAGCCGCAAGTATATTTGGTGCGCGTTCAGGTAACGGTGTAATTGTTATTACAACAAAAAAAGGCAGTGAAGGGCTGGATTTTAATTTTTCAGTTAATCAGTCTCAAGATGACTACAGCTATGATCTAAATCCACTCAATACCAAACAGCGTGGGCAAGTTGTATGGCAGGCGGCTGTTAATGACGGGTCAGATCCAAACGCAGCAAGCCCTTTATACAGCTATGATTGGAATGGTGACTACAATAACCCACAGTTAAACTCAGTAATTCTTCCTACGTATACCGATCCTCAACAAGTTCAGCGCCCTGCCGACACAAACTGGTTTGATGAGGTCACTAGAACAGCTAAAGTCACAGATCTTAATTTTTCATTATCTGGCGGCTCTGAAAATGCTTCTATTTATAGTTCCTTAGGTTACTTTAATTCAGAAGGTGTTGTTGATGGATCGGAGTTTGAACGCATTAGTTTTAGGGTTAACTCTGATTACCAACTAACCGATAAATTAAAAGTGGGTGAAAACTTCACTGTCACTAATCAAGAATCTAACTTAATAAATGCCCGAGCGGGTGAGATTTTAGGTCTGGCAATTGAACAGCAATCTATTGTGCCTGTTTACAATGATGAAGGTGGCTGGGGTGGGCCTGTTCCAGGTGTTACTGACCGTGATAATCCAGTTAGAATAATTGAAATGAATCGCGATAATGTTAGTCGCTTCAATAAGTTGATGGGTAATATATTTGTTGAATATGAGGCTATAGAAGGGTTAACTCTAAAAAGCACCGTGGGCCTTGATTATGGTCAATATTACTTTCGAAACTATACCCGCGCTTTTCAAGCTGGTTCATTGAACTATGGAGATCAGCTTTCAGTGACTGAAAACTGGAATAGCAGCTTCACTTGGACAAATACAGCACAGTATGATTTAGATGTTGGTGATAATCACAGCTTTGTTTTTTTAGCGGGCACGGAACAAATAGATTATGAGTACGAAGGTTCGGTAGGTTTTGGTTCTGGTTTTGCCTCTGATGATCGTGACTATGCACATTTATCACAAGCAACGGGAGATGTGCGTGTTGAAGGTGATGGTGACAAGTGGTCACTTAATTCTTACTTTGCTCGAATGGACTATAACTATGATGATCGCTACCTCGCTGGGCTTACAATTCGTCGCGATGGGTCGTCACGTTTTGGTAGTAATAACAGTTATGGTAATTTTCCTGCGGCTTCAGCTGGCTGGGTTGTAAGTAATGAATCATTTTATGATATTGAGTTTTTAAGCACCTTAAAAGTACGAGCTAGTTGGGGTAAAACAGGTAATCAAGAAATTCCCACTGACGCAACATATACAACCTATCTTAGTCGTTATGCTACGCAATCATTGTTTACTGACTTACAAGATGAAGGTACCGCTTATGATATAGGCGGTGCAAATGGTGGAACGCTACCATCAGGTTTTGTTAAAGCACAAACAGGCAATGATGACCTAAAATGGGAAACTTCAACGCAAACAAATATCGGCATTGATTTTGGTATGCGTTATGACACGATTTACGGCAGCATCGATTGGTTTGAAAAAACCACTGACGATATCTTAACGCTTACTAACCCAATTGCGACACTTGGCGAAGGTGCACAGCAATGGGTCAATGGTGGCACGATAGAAAACAGCGGCTTTGAATTTATTATAGGTTATGCTGATTATCTTACATTCGATAGCTTGGATGATGATATTGATGTTGATATAAGTTTTAACGTTTCCTCCGCTAAAAACAAAGTTGTTTCCCTTCCTGAAGATGTTGTTAATTCATTTGGTGGCAATGGAGCTGATAAAACAATTGTTGGCCATTCCATTAACTCTGTATATGGCTACGTTGCCGATGGTCTCTTTCAAAATCAAGCTGAAATTGATGCACATGCAACGCAATCTGGTGCCGGCTTAGGAAGAGTGCGTTGGCAAGATCTTGATGGCAATGGTGTCATAGATGAGAACGATCAGACATTCTTTGCAGATACCGATCCTGACTTTATGTATGGCTTGAATATGAACTTTAAATACAAAGGTTGGGACTTTACGATGTTTTGGCAAGGTGTTGAAGGCGGCCAAATTCGTAATGGTTGGCGTGGGTTCACAGACTTCACTTCACTCAATATAGGTTCTAATTACGGGGATCGCGTACTTGATGCTTGGTCAATCAATAATACTGATACTAATGTTCCTGCTTTAACTGCCATTGATAATAATGGGGAAGGTCGTCAATCGAGCCTGTTTTGGGAAGATGGAACTTACCTTAAATTACGTAACTTATCTATAGGGTACAGCCCCGATGAACAATGGTTGAGCCAATACGGTATAAGTTCTGCGCGTATTTATCTACAGGGTAGTAATTTATTAACAATTACACCTTCTGGGACGCTTAGCCAAGATCCAGAGACACCAGATGGTACTTTCCCTATTCCAAGACGTATCACGTTAGGCGTGAACCTTTCTTTTTAATTAAAACGACAACGATACGAGCACAAATTATGAATAAAATTAAAACAGTTTTTGCAGCGACAGCATTGGCCCTTTCTGTAGCGTCGTGCGGTGGTTCTGATCTTGATGTGGCACCATCAGGAGTATTAACACAAGAGCAGGTTTCTAATAGCGAAAATATAGATGCGTTAATTATTGCAGCTTACTCATATTTAGGTAATGACCATTACACTGCGCCAAACTTTCTTTGGCCGACAGGTAACCTACGTGCAGGTGATGCTCATAAAGGTGGAAACGGGCCAGGAGATATTTTTGCTTATCATGCCTTATCCTTGTATCAACCTTTAGTGCCTGATATGGAGTCTTTTCCGCCAGATCTAATTGACTTGAATAACAAAAAGTGGACGCGGAATTATACAGGTATATCTCGTGCCAATGCCGCTTTGTCCGTTATACAAAATGCTTCACCAGAGATCGAAGATAGTGCAGCTAAACAAGCTGAATTACGATTTATCCGCAGCATTTTTTACTTTGATCTGAAAATTCATCACAAGCATATTCCTTGGATTGATGAGAGCATGAGTCAAGATCAAATATTAACTGCAACTAACCGTGATTTCACGGACCAAGAACTGTGGGACAAGATTGCAGCAGATTTTGAGTTCGCAGCCAATAATTTGCCAAATACCCAAGAGGATGTTGGTAGAGCTTCAGCTTTATCTGCTAAAGCTTATTTAGCTAAAACACTATTGTATCAGGCCTATGAACAAGATGAGTTACACCAAGTAGTTAATATTAATAAGGATAAATTAGCGAAAGTGGTGACGCTTGTTGATGAAATTGAGGCAGCGGGCGTATACGACTTATTTGAGGATTACGCTGATAATTTTTTATTTGAAAGCGAAAATGGCAAAGAATCAGTGTTTGCCATTCAGCGCTCCTTAAATGACGGTTCACCCGATGGCAGAGGAAGTTGGCCGAGTGCGTTAAACGCGCCAATGGCTGGAGGTTTTGGTTGCTGTGGTTTTCATGTTCCAACCGAAAACTTTGTCAATGCTTTTAAAACCGACGAACAGGGTTTACCACAATTTGAAACATTTAATGACTTTAATTATGACATGACCAGTGACTCTGTTGACCCTCGTTTGGATCATACCGTCGCAATGGAAGGTAAACCGTTTAAATACGATGAAACGTTAATTCATGGTGGGGATAGCTGGGCGAGGGCGCCAGGAATTTATGGCAATTTTACAGCGATGAAAGACTTAGAACATCCTGATTGTAGCTGCCGTGGAGAAAATGGTCCTTTCCCTATCTTCTCGCTTAATACGCCATTAATTCGATACTCAGATGTTCTGCTTTGGAAAGCAGAAGCGTTAATTGAATTAGATCGATTTGACGAAGCCTTGACAATCATTAACCGCATCCGCTCAAGAGCTCAGCAGAGCACAGGAAAATTACACAATGCGAGTATTTATAACATCGGCTTATACACCAGCTTTGACTCTAAAGAGCAAGCGCGCACTGCATTGCGATTTGAACGCCGCCTTGAATTAGGATTAGAAGGCCATCGCTTTTTTGACTTAGTACGTTGGGGGATAGCAAAAGAAACTATTGACGGTTACTTATCAGTTGAGGCTGTAAGAAAACCTTATTTAGTTGACGCTATTTTTACCAAAGGGAAGCATGAGTATTTACCTATTCCAAATCAGCAAATGATTTTGAGTGGTGGCTCTTATACACAAAACCCAAATTACTAATCTGTAGGCGAAGGTGAGCCTAGCTCACCTTCGGCAACATTAAGTCAAAAAGAGTTATTATGAAAAAAATTATTTATTGGTCAATAACGGTCGCTGTAGCTGGCTTTTTATTTGGCTTTGATACGGCGGTTATATCTGGAGCAGATAAACCGATCCAAGCCTTGTGGAATACAAGTTCGTTATTTCACGGTTTATTTATTATGTCATCCGCATTGTGGGGAACATTACTCGGCGCATTAGGTGGAAATTATCCTTGTGATAAGTGGGGTCGAAAACCAACGTTAATTTTAGTTGGCGTGCTATTTTTTATTTCAGCACTTGGATCTGCAATGGCTCAAGACCCTTATACTTTTGCCTTGCTAAGATTTATTGGCGGAGTTGGGGTCGGTATTTCATCAATTGTTGTGCCTGCCTATATCTCAGAAATTGCGCCAGCCAAGTTTCGTGGCCGCTTAGTCGCTCTTTATCAATTTCAAATTGTGTTTGGTATTTTAGTTGCGTTTGTTTCTAATTTCTTAATAGCGGGTACGTCAGCGATTGATTGGCGCTTAATGCTTGGGGTTGAGGTTATTCCGGCTTTAATTTATTTACTAATGATTTTAAAAGCACCTGAAAGTCCTCGTTGGTTGATTCAAAAGAAAAATCAAATAAGTAAAGCGCGAGCAATTTTGATTGACTTAGGTGAAGCAAATCCTGATAGCGTTTTAGCGGCGATTGAAAGTGATAAAAAAAAGCATACAGAGTCAAAACTGTTTGGTGGCGCTTACAAAAAAGCTGCTTGGTTTGCATTTCTATTTGCTGCTTTCAACCAATTATCAGGTATTAATTTCATTATTTATTATGCACCACGTGTATTCGAACTCGCGGGTCTAGATGTGAACCAATCTTTATTGTCTGGTGCTGGTATTGGTATGGTTAACTTATGCTTTACCATGCTTGGTTTATCTTTAATCGATAAATTTGGACGCCGTTCGCTGATGTACATAGGGTCAATCGGTTATGTTCTTTCGTTAACTGTTATCGCATGGGCGTTTAGTACGGGGACTGGTGGTTTGACGGTTGTTGCGTTTGTCTTTGTATTTATAGCTGCGCATGCGATAGGCCAAGGAACCGTGATTTGGGTCTTTATTGCTGAAATCTTCCCTAACACAGTACGTTCAAAGGGGCAGTCTCTAGGCTCAGGTACACATTGGTTCTTTGCTGCTGCTATTACACTACTGATGCCATTTTTCTTAGAGCAATTTAGCCCAGCAGAAGTCTTCGGTTTTTTCACTTTAATGATGTTAGGGCAATTGATTTTTGTCGCTTGGTTTATGCCTGAAACAAAGGGGCGCTCATTAGAGGACATTTCACTTAATTCAAAAGATAAGCATGGAGTATTAGATGCGAACGGTTAATTTAATTTTAATTTCATCATTTTTAACGGCGTGTGGTATGAATAATCAGACTAATGATAGCAACCAAAAACTAGTTGAGCAGCCTGATACAGAGTTGTTTCGTCCTGCATATCACTTTACACCACCTAAAAATTGGATGAATGATCCCAATGGTATGGTGTACTACCAAGGCGAATATCACCTTTTCTATCAACATAACCCAGATTCATCAGTTTGGGGCCCAATGCATTGGGGGCATGCTATAAGTAAAGACATGGTTCATTGGGAGCATCAAGAAATAAAGCTTTATCCAGATGAGCATGGAACTATATTTTCTGGTAGCGCTGTAGTTGATTGGCAAAACAGTAGTGGTTTTGGCAGTAAAGAAAATCCACCTTTGGTTGCGATGTACACCTATCATGATGAGGAAAAATCTGCACAAGGAGCGATTGATTTCCAAACCCAAGGATTAGCATACAGTGTAGATAAAGGGCGCACGTGGAAAAAATATGAAAATAATCCAGTTTTAAAAAACCCTGGCATTCGTGATTTTCGTGACCCCAAAGTAAACTGGCATGAACCAACTCAGCAGTGGACAATGGTGCTTGCCCAGGATGATCATATTGGTTTTTATACATCAAAAAACCTAAAAGATTGGCAGTTTGAAAGTAATTTTGGACTGGAGTGGGGGAGTCACGCTGGAGTATGGGAATGTCCAGACTTGATTCGAGTGAAAGTAGAGGGAACGGATCAATATAAATATGTTTTATTAGTTAGTATTAATCCAGGGGCACCAAATGGTGGCTCGGGAACACAGTACTTTGTTGGCGATTTTGATGGAAAACAATTTACTTTAGACGAAGAATATCAGCAGAAGCTGGCTTCTACACCTGCTGTCTTTCCTAAAGGACTAAATTTTTCAGACTTTAAAAATGGCTTAAGTAAATGGCAGGTAACAGGTAATGCATTCCATGTAGAAAATGACCAGCAAGGAAATGCAGTGCTCAGCTCTTTTAATCAATCAGATAAAGCAACGGGTACGATATTATCTCAGCCTTTTACAATCAACCATGACTATATCAATTTTAAAATAGCTGGTGGAAAGCATGAAAATAGCACCGTAATGCAACTATTAATTAATGGTGAAATAGTTAAAAGTGCTAAGGGGAATAATTCAGGTAATATGGTTGAGAGAGCGTGGGATGTTAGTAATCTTAAAGCTAAACAAGGACAAATAAAAATTATTGATACCGAGGAAGGTGACTGGGGGCATGTCAAAGTTGCAGATATAACTTTCTCAGACGAAGCGGCCAAAGCAAAGGTTGAACCTTCAATTTGGTTAGATTATGGTACTGATAATTATGCAGGTGTAACTTTTTCTGATACTCAAGAGAACCGTCATTTGTTTATGGGGTGGATGAGTAATTGGCAATACGCTAATGTTGTGCCAACAACTACATGGCGTAGCGCTATGACAATTCCCCGGGAACTAAAGTTAGTGGATACGGCTCAAGGGGTTCGTGTAGCATCAGAGCCAGTTAAAGAACTACAAAGTGTTCTGTCCGAGCCTCAAATTAAGACTAAGCTCACGGGTAAAAATAGTTATCAACTTGATGAATTATTTAATATTATCCCAGGGCAGTTTAAATTTAGTTTTAACTTTATAAATGACAACCAAGCTGTTGATATTATACTGAGTGCTGACTCAGGTGAGCAGACAGTGCTAACACTTGACCCTGTGAAGGGAGTTATGACCTTAGATAGGACGCAAGCAGGCTTAAGTGACTTTGAGCCAGGCTTTGCATCTATTCAAACGGGGCCACTCGACAAAGGTCTTGAGCAATATGATATTGAAGTATGGGTTGATAAAGCCTCAATAGAAGTATTTGTAAATCAAGGGATAGGTACAATGACATCTATTGTTTTTCCAACGCAGGCTTATCATAAAGTGAATGTAAATGCAGCACAGGAAGTATCTCTGAGTGAAATCCAGCTAAATAATATTATTGGAAATAACTAACTTTTGAGCGGCTCTAAAATAATTTAGCGCCGCTATTTTTTGTCTGAGGCTATGCGATTTATGAGTAGCAATTACCGGCTATTAAGTGCAATTTTTTTCGTGTATTTCATGGCATGGTCTTTTTCATTTTCGCTCTTTCCTATTTGGCTTAGTCAAGAAGTTGGCCTTAGTGGCGAAGAAGTTGGTATCGTCTTTAGTATTAACTCACTTATGGCTTTATTTATTATGCCTTACTACGGCATATTCCAAGATAAGTTAGGCCTTAAAAAAACGCTCCTGTATTTTATTGTATCTTTCATGTTGTTAATTGGCCCATTTGTTAATTATGTTTATGAGCCTTTATTACACAACTACTTTTACGTTGCAGTGGTACTAGGGGGACTGGTCTTTTCATTTGCATTTTTAGCAGGCGTCGGTGTTTTAGAAAGTTATATTGATAAACAAAGCCGAATTGCCAATTTTGAATTTGGAAAAGCAAGAATGTGGGGATCGTTTGGTTGGGCCCTGGCAAGCTATTTTACAGGACTCTCGTTTAACCTTGACCCCAATCTAAATTATTGGCTGTCTAGTATTGCTGCCGTTTGTTTAATCGGGTTGTTATTTTTTGTTAAAGTTAACTTACCAAACCAAGACGTATCACAACCTTGTTTTGTTTCAATATCTCGTCAATGTAAAGAGTTTATTGAAATAACAGGTCTTTGGCGGTTAAGTGTATTTGTGGTTGGTGTTAGTTGTATTTATGGTGTTTTTGATCAGCAGTTTGCAATTTACTACACGACATTTTTTGCAACACAAGAACTAGGGCGTGAATACTTTGGTTACTTAACATCCGCACAAGTGATTTTAGAAGCTTTTGCTATGTACTTAGCCGTTAAATGGGTCAATAAATTAGGCGTAAAGAGTTCATTACTATTAAGTGGCGTGCTAATGGCGTTAAGAATTTATTTTTCCGGAGTTGTTGAGGATGCATGGGGTATAAGCTTTTTAAAGTTAACGCATGCAATAGAGCTTCCGCTGATGTTGATTGCACTATTTAAATACATAAATATGCACTTTGAGGCTAAGTACTCTGCCATGATTTATATTATTGGTTTTCAATTTACGGTACAGCTTATGGCATCAATATTAGCAATTATAGTTGGCGGAATATATGACCAGTTAGGGTATGCGCTAACTTATCAATATTTAGGAATGATTGTGTGTGTGTTCATTGTGGTATCGTGCTTTGTGTTAAAAGCTGATATTGCTAAAAAGAATCTCGTTTGATCAACTTAAACGGTAAATGTTGATGAACAATATCTGTGCGGCATGCAATGAGATATTCCATAGCCCAGCGCCCCATTTCATGATGTGGTAGTGCCATAGTGGTTAAATTTGGTTGTAATAACTCAGGGATGCTGCCCCAGTTATCGAAACTAGCGATACCAATATCTTCACCTATAATCATGCCTTTGTCATGGACTACAAAGTAAATTTCCATCGCCATAGGGTCTTGTCCACAAATTATTGCATCGGGCTTGAAGTTATCAATAATCCTGGCCGCAGACTCTCGAGATGTTGAGCGCTCAACGCCATCATCGTGCGTCACTATAACCGATTCTATTAACAGATCGCTTAATGGTAAACCGTGCTGTTTAAATGCTTTTATTACGCCTTCTTTTCGGCCTTTTGCAGCCACAATGTCTTCATTCAAATTTAGAAAAGCAATTCTACGATAGCCTTTATTTATTAATGCTGAAGCAATTTCTTCACCCGCTTGCACTTCATCAGGCACCACGCAGGGTAAGTTATTATCAACTGGGAAACAGTTGGCTAAAATGGTTGGGATTTTTTTTAATTCATCAGAAACTTGAACTGCACGATGATACATAGCTGAATATATAACGCCTTCAACTCTGTATTCTAAGAGGCTTTCTATTGCTCTATCTATACTTTCTTGGCTGTCGTTTACATTAAGAATGAGTAGTTCTTTGTTTGTTTTCCATGCAATTTCTTGCGCACCGCGGATTATATCAAATGTATACGGAACACTGAGCAGCTCATCGGCGATGATCGCATAAATATTGGAGTTTTTTCGTCTTGTTAGGCTTGCAGCTCTGTTCGGGCGATAGCCTAACTCTTTAATTGCTTTGAGCACTTTCTCACGATTGACATCTTTTACTGTGGAATCATGATTTACTACACGAGATACAGTTTTAAATGAAACACCAGCGTGGGCTGCTACTTGCTTAATTGTAACCATACTAAAATAATACCTCCTGTGATTAAGAACAGTATACCAGCAGATTGAGATTTATTTATATGTTTTTATGGCGGTTTTACAATGAATAATGAACATTTTATGCTGTTTAAACTTAAGGCCTTGCGGCGATTTTTATTGATTGAGATCAACAAAACAACATAGGAGAATAGGCATAATTCGCGGCTGTAATTTACACCCAAAAGTAAAACGGTGTGTTACGAATGTGTACTACGATTTAATGAAAAACAGTCAATACATGTTTTCATTTAAATCTATCTCACTGTTTTATAATGATTTTAATTGGAAGGGCTTATAAGTGGCTTTACTCATAAATAGTAAATGCATTAACTGTGATAGTTAATTAGGCTCCACCCAAAGTCTTTTAAAACAGTCTGTTACAATGTTGTGCTACGATTTGTGCTACGAATTCGTAAAATGTATTAGCACCCGACTAGTATCTAAAAAGTTTGCTGAAAAGGCAAATGGCAATAACTAAAGAGACGATGTTGGGGGGGCGTTTATGTGCCAAAACCGGACTATTGTACTAACTCGTTTATGCCCCAAAATAAGTTGAAGTAAATTCTCTAATGGCGACTTTGAGCGAGCAAGAGATGGTTCAAGTCGTTTAATGCTATTGGTTTTATTCTACAAAGCGGACGTTCCGCTAACGCATTTTTCGGCTTATAGTAATGTGAACTAGA